>JASEHM010000009.1 GCA_030018895.1 Candidatus Omnitrophota bacterium | reverse complement strand
CCCGCTGGAGTTTACCCCCGTGAAAACGGGGGTGGGAATGACACGGGGCGGGAATAACATTTCCTGCTGGGGCGGGGAATGACATTTTTTTCATAGATGACATTGGTAAACAATGTTTTTTTATTTCTCTATGATTATCAAAGGGTTACATAAATACTATCAAGTTATTTACGAATGACCCAAAATAAATTCAAAGTTCAAATGTCAAATATCAAAACAAACGTTTTGTCATTTGGTATTTATGTTTTGTGCTTTGTTATTTGACATTAACCGGTAACATTTAATCTGAGGTAATTTATGTCTATTAAAATATTGATCGTTGATGATGACCCGGATATCCGGGATGTATTGAAGCTTACCTTAGCAGAAGAAAATTATGAATTATTTGAGGCAGGGGACGGAGAAGAGGCTTTAAAGATTATCAATGCCAAGCCACTAAATCTTGTATTATTGGATTACAAGATGCCTAAAATAGACGGACGTCAGGTATGCCGGCTGGTAAAAAAAGACCTGCTTTTAAGCCACCTGCCGATAATTATGGTTACCGGTAAAGGAGATACCAGCGACAAAGTTGGCGGCATTGATGCCGGCGCTGACGATTATGTAGTAAAGCCATTTGAACCAAAGGAGCTCCTTGCGCGTATACGTATGGTCCTAAGGCGCACAGAAAGGGACCTTGAGGCAAATCCTTTAACGCGGCTGCCCGGAAATGTTTCTATATTAAATGAGCTTACCCGCAGGATTGAAAACAAGTCTTTATTTGCTGTCTGTTACGTGGATTTAGATAAGTTTAAGGCTTATAATGATAAGTATGGTTTTGAGCGCGGGGATAATGTAATAAAGGAGACAGCCAGGATTTTAATACGCGCAACCCAAACTTATTCGAGTGAGGATAATTTTATCGGGCATATCGGAGGAGATGATTTTGTAATTGTGACAAGCATGAATACAGCGGATAACCTTTGCCAGAAAATAATTGATGATTTTGATAATACCTCTCCCTTGTTTTATAATGAAGAAGACAGGAGAAAAGGAGGTATTATTGTTAAGGGCCGCGATGGGAAAGAACAAAAAATACCGTTTTTATCTATATCCATAGGCATAGTCTCAAATGAATTTCGGGAAATTAAACATGTTGCCCAGATCGGAGAAATCGGCGCGGAATTAAAAAAAATCGCTAAGTCTCTGCAGAAAAGTAATTATGTAAAGGATAAACGGCAAGAATAATTTTTCTATAACAGTTCAGCTTCCGGAAGTTTTCGCCTCCCGTTTTTGTCATGCCCGTGAAAACGGGCATCCATTCTGTCATACTCTCTTTGGATTCCCGCTTGCGCGGGAATGACACTCTGATTTACTTCTGAACGCTGAACTGTTACATTTTTCTGTAAAATAATTTTTCTTGCTTTTTTTAGAGGTTTGTGATAGAAATGAATTGAGTGAGATGGCAGGTTAAATTTGTCTTTGACAAAATGTCAAGGGCTTACGAGGAGGAGGGTTAAAGTGAAGAAAAGATTTGCGGTTTTATTAGTTTTTTGTTTGTTGTTTGTTGGGCTCCTGGGCTGCGAAAAGATAGGTTTTTTAAATTTTTTAAAACCCAAAAAGGCGGATAATGAAAAAATAGTTCCTGTCCTGTCAGCTAAAGGCCCGCTTGTCCTTAAAGTAAATAATATTTCCATTGGCTTAGATGATTTAAATCAAGACATTAATGCTTTTAATGCAATGATCCCTGAGGATAGGCCTGCAGATAAAATTACTACGCGAGAAGCAAAAATTAAGTACCTAAAAGAAAGCCTTCTCTACCAGATTCTCTTATACCAGGAGGCATTAGACAGGGGCTTAGACAGGAGTGAAGAGGTAATGAGGGTTATGGAAAAGAATAAGCGGAATATTTTGGCAAGTTATTTCTTGGAGCAGGAGACAAAAAAAATAGAGGTTTCAGCTAAGGATATTGAAGAGGCTTATAATGCCGCTAAAGAGCAATTAAAAGAGCCGGAGGAGAGGCAGATCAGAGAGATAGTAGTTCCTGCTGAACAGGAAGCCAGGGATATAATGGTTCAGCTATTGCAGGGAGCGGATTTCGCTGTTTTAGCTAAAGAACGTTCAAAGGCTGTGTCTGGTAAAAATGGCGGAGACCTTGGGTTTATCCAGAAAGGCAAAAAATCAACGCAGTTTGACGCAGTGGCTTTCTCTGATTCTTTAGAGGCAGGTAAAATCAGCCAAATATTTAAAGGAACAGATGGTTATTATATATTAAAATTAGAAGCCAAGCGCGGCGGCCAGCAACCAACATTTTCTGAGGTGCGGGACGGCCTGAAACAGTTCCTTATTTATTCAGAACAGCAAAAAAAGATGAAGGAACTAATTGATAGACTTAAAGGTTCTGATAAAACAAAAATTGAAATTTACGAAGCAGAAATAAAATGAAGCTCCTCCCCTATAAATCAGAGTTAAGAATTAAGAGTTAAGAGTTAAGAGTTAAGAATTAAGAGTTAAGAATTAAGAGTTAAGAGTTAAGAGTTAAGAGTTAAGAGTTAAGAAGTAGAGAAAAACTGTAATAAAAATTATATCTTTTAATCTGTAATAGTTTAGCTTTTAGAGGCGTTTTGTCATTGCGAGCCCCGCGCTTTAAGGCAGGGTGAATGTATAAAAATGCAAAAACAGAAGATTATTTTAATTGCGGGGGTTGTTTTAGCAATAATCTCAGTCTTTATGGTAAAGGCATATCTTGACGAACAGCGCCAGATAATAGAAGAAAAGGCTAAAAAGGCTGTGGCTAGAATTCAGACAAACCAGGCAGCAGTGTTGGTGGCTAAACAGAATATACCTAAAGGCACAAGTATGGAATCAGACATGTTTAAGCCTGCGGTTATCCCTAATCAGTATCTGCAGCCGCAAGCAGTTACATCCGCAGATAGGATCACAGGTATGGTAACAATTGCCCCTATTGAAAAAGGCGAGCAGATTACTTTGAGCAAACTTAGCCAGGCCTCCCGTATAAGCGAAGGAGGTTTAGCAGGGGCTACTCCGGTGGGTAAAAGAGCGGTTACTATTTCAGTTGATAATGTAGCTGCCTTAGCAGGAATGATTAAACCCGGGGATAATGTGGATGTTATTATTACGATTCCTATGCTTGAGGGGACAGCTGACGGAAAACAAGTTGCCCAGGATACAGTAGCGTCTTTGTTTCAAAACGTCTTAGTTTTGGCAGTAGGCCAGCAAACAGGCATAATACCTGCCGGCCCTGAGGCCGGCAGGTATAAGAAACAAAGGAAGGGAGAAGAGGCAGTATCTCCGCTTATTACATTAGCTTTGAGCCCTCAGGAGGCAAATTTAATTGCTTTTGTTCAAGAGCAGGGTAAGATTAAGTTAACTTTGCGTTCGCCGACAGATTCAGCAGTGGAGCCGATACAAACTGTGAATTGGGTAACCTTATTTCAATATTTAGCGCCAAAACATGAACCAGAATCAGCGTCGGGTGAACCTGAACCTGAACCTGAAGCTGAGATTGAAGATATAACTCAAGAGGGAGAAATAGAAATATATCGCGGCCTGAAAAAAGAGAAAATACCTTTATCCCGTTAGAAAAATGAAAAGAAAACTTTATAATAGCGTTTTATTCTTTCTTGTGCTCTCTGTTTTTTGTTCTTTCTCCTTTGCCAATTCTTATGCCTTGGATGAGGCAGATGGAGAGCTTAAACTGTATTTGGGGGAAAATAAAACAGTTCCTGCAAATAATCTTATTCGCATTGCCATAGGTAATCCTAATATAGCAGATGTTATTCAAGCTGCTAAATATGAGATAACCATAGCCCCTAAAGCTGTTGGAACTACTATGCTTATGATCTGTGATAATTTTGGCGAACAAACATACCGCATAAAGGTATTTTCTGAAGATTTAACTGAAGTTAAGCGCCGCATTGATAATTTGTTTGCTAGTTTGGATTTAAAAGAGGTTTTTACAAAAGTAGAAGAAGAGGAAGCTAAGGTTTTTCTTTTAGGAAGGGTTAAAACTGTTCAGGACAGAGAGAGGATCTTTGCTGCCTTAGGCGCGTTAAAAGATAAAACAATTGACCTTATTGAGGTAAAGGAAGAAGAGGCAGTAGTGGAAATAGATGTGCAGGTTTTAGAGTTAAGTAAAGATGCTGCTAAGACCTTAGGGTTTACCTGGCCAGGTTCTATTACTATTACAGAAGCAGGTTCTCCGGCACTTAGCACAAGCGCGGTTACTCAAGTAGGCACTAGTTCGGCTACTACTGGCGGAGTCAGCCTTGGCACAAAATGGTCAACCTTATTTAAGGTATTGGGTTTTACCAGAGGTGCGTTTAGTTGGACACTGGATGCTTTGGTCCAGGAAGGAAAGGCGCGTATACTCTCCAGGCCCAGGCTTGCCTGCCAGAGCGGCAAAGAGGCAGAATTGTTAGTAGGCGGAGAAAAACCTATATTTACCACCTCTACATCCTCAACAGCAGGGTCTTCCACAAGCGTAGAATATAAAGAATATGGTATTAAATTAAAAGTAAAGCCCATAATAACCCGCGAAGACCAGGTTAAATTATCTTTAAAAATAGAGGTAAGCGAAGTAGGCGCTGTAGAAACCATTGGCTCACCCAATGCTCCTACTGCTAAGGCATACCCTTTACTTAAACGCAGTGCCTCTACTGAGCTCTTTCTAAATGATGAGCAGACTATGGCTATCGGCGGCCTGATAAAACAAAAGAGTGAGGAAGATATTCGTAAAATTGCCGGATTGGGAAATTTGCCTATCATAGGGGCTCTTTTTAGAAAAAGAACTACTACATCAGGCGGAGGACAGGGAGAAAGAGGGGATATGGAATTATTTATTACCCTTACCCCGAGCATAATAAGTAAACTTAAACCCGCGCATATCCCAAAGATGCAGGGGTTAATTTCATCTGAGACAAAACCTGAAGCAGAGGATGAGACAGTTAGTGATCCGAAGATAAGATATGCCCAAATAGTGCAGGAGCGCATATTAGATAATTTAGAATATCCTATTACCGGCCGCCAGGCAGGTTTTCAGGGAACAGTAAAATTAGCCTTAAGGATTTCTTATGACGGGACACTTTTAGAAACAAAAATAAAAAAATCATCAGGGTATGAGCTTCTTGACAATAATGCGTTAAGAACAGCAGAAGGCATCACTGCATATCCTCCTTTTCCAGCCGCAGTAAAAGAAAAAGAACTCTGGATAGATATTCCGATAGATTACCGGTTGTAGTGACTGCTAAAGCCGCATTCAAAATACAAAACTCAAAATCCAATTAATCTTTGGTTCTTTCGTAATAAGTGTAAAGAAATAGCTGTAATTGCTTGCGAATAAAGAGGAAATAGAAAAACATCGTTTACCAATATCATTCTTCGTCTTTTCTATTCAGGTTCCTGTCATTTCCGCCCCATGTCATTCCCACGAAAGTGGGAATCCATGGAGACAGACTCCTGGATTGTCCGGTTAAACCGGACAATGACAAAAGAGAACCCTTAAAGATAATGGAGATTATATAATCCTAGAAGATATTCACAATAATTACGAAAGAACCTAATCTTTCTATTCTTTTAATAAGATGCCCAAAACCATAGTTATATTAAGCACAAAAGGCGGCGTAGGCAAGACCTTAATTAGCGCTAATCTTGCAGTAAGTTTGGCCCAGGATTGTAAGCAAAAGGCCTTGCTTATGGATTTAGACCTGCAGGTGGTCGGAGATATGGCAAGGATGTTGAATTTATCTCCTCAAAAATCATTGGCGGACTTGATGTACCTTTATAAAAAAGATCCTCAAAAAGTTAAAAAAGAAGATTTTTTATTCACAAGCCCTTTAGGCCTTGATTTTTTAACCGGTGTTCTCAGGCCTCAGCAAACAGGATATTTAGATGCAGGCAAGATCAAGGATGTTTTTACGCTTCTAAAACAGGGCTATGACTATGTTATTATTGACGCAGGAAAAAGCTTCACAGATATCTTTGTGGCAATTTTAAATCAGGCAAACCTTATACTTATTGTAGTTACACCGGATATCCTTTCTGTTTATCAGACAAAATGGATTTTGGATACATTTCAGTTTTTGCAGATTCCTTTAAATATGGTAAAGATCATCCTTAACAGGGCAGAATCTGTTTCAGGTATCAGCTGGCAGGAAGTAAGCGCAACTTTGCCGGTGAGCATAATCAGCCAAATTCCCTCGGAAGGAAAGGCAGTGGGCCAGGCCTTGAATGCGGCTGTGCCTGTCGTGCTTGACAGTCTTAAAGCAAAAATCACCCTTGCCATAAAGAAACTTGCTCAAGTATTAATACTTGAGCAAAACCTGTTTATTGAACATAAAGAAATAGAAGAGTTAAAATTAAAAGAGCTGGCATTGGAGAAGACAGGAGAATTCTGGCAAAAAGAAGGTTTAGGCGAGTCTCTAGGCGCTGTATCAGCCCTTGAGGAGATGGATGAAGTAGTTATACTCAAGCGCCGGGTACACAGCCGTTTAATAGAGGAATTAAATCTTAAGAGGGTTAATTTAGATGTGTTTAGTAACGTGCAAAAGAAAAAAGAACTAAGGGATAAGGCTGAGGTCATGGTGACAAATTTTTTAACAGAAGAAGCAGGCAGTTTTCTTTCGTCTTCTGAGGTACGTAAAAAATTAGTAAAAGAGATTTTGGATGAGGCCTTAGCCTTAGGCCCTTTAGAGGACCTATTGGCTGATACAGGGATTACTGATATTATGGTTAATAATAAGGATGAGATATATGTTGAGCGCAGTGGAAAGATCGAGACGACTTCAAAGAAATTTATTTCAAATGAGCAGGTAAGGATAATTATTGAGCGGATCATTGCCCCTCTTGGTAGGCGTATTGACGAGAGCATGCCCATGGTGGATGCAAGGCTCTTAGACGGTTCGCGCGTAAATGCCATAATCCCGCCTGTTTCTTTAGCCGGTCCAACCATTACTATAAGGAAATTTAGAAAAGAAAAATTCACAATCCCTGAGTTGATTGGTTTTGGGGCTTTTAATCAGATAATCATAGATTTTATTTCAGCCTGTGTGCTTTGCCGCAAAAATATAATTGTTTCCGGTGGCACTGGTTCAGGAAAAACCACAATATTAAATCTGTTATCCCAGTTTATACCTAATTCTGAGCGTATTATTACGATTGAGGATGCAGCAGAATTAAAACTAAGTCAGGACCATTGGGTAAGGCTTGAGTCAAGGCCTCCGAATATTGAAGGAAAGGGCGCTATAACCATAAGAGATCTCTTTAGGAACACCTTACGAATGCGGCCGGATAGGATTATAGTTGGAGAATGCCGTGCCGGAGAGACCTTGGATATGCTTCAGGCAATGAATACAGGCCATGACGGTTCAATGACTACAGTGCACGCCAATTCCACGCAGGATGTTTTAGCCAGGTTTGACTCTATGATTCTTATGTCAGGAATAGAGCTTCCAGTAAGGGCAATAAGAGAGATGACTGCTTCAGCCATTGATATAATAGTGCATACTGCCAGGCTCTCTGACGGCTCCCGGAAAATCCTGCAGGTTTCTGAAGTCGTAGGTATGAAGGATGAAATGCGCATTGACTTAAAGGACATTTTCATCTTTAAACAAACCGGCATTTCTGAAGGCACAGGCAAGGTTTTAGGTAAATTTTGTGCTACAGATTATATCCCTTCATTTATTGATGAGATTAAGATTAAAGGTATATCTCTTCCCGAAAATATCTTCATCGCAGAAAAATAGAACCATTTCCCGTAACAGTTCAGCGTTCAGAAGTAAATCAGGGTGTCATTCCCGCGCAAGCGGGAATCCAGAGAGGGTATGACAGAATGGATGCCCGTTTTCACGGGCATGACAAAAACGGGAGGCGAGAACTTTCGGAAGCTGAACTGTTACAAAATAAGGCATTTATTGATGAATTGCAATCAACAGAGGGGCTTACTAAAGAGATCTTCCAGATTTTTTCTCATCAATTGCAAGAGGTAAATAGCATAAAGATTAGTTTTTCCGACACAAGTACGTTATTTTTAGACAGCCAATTCCACACAGTCTGGTCCGCGCAATACATCCCGCATTTTTTTAATAACACTGAATATAAAGTAAGCAGCTATATAAACAAGTGTTTTCATGAGAAATCCCCCTTAGTTTTATTTATGGCCCCGGGTTATGATGCGCAGGCTAAGGATTTTTTGGGCCTTTTAAATATTTTTGAAACAAGAGAAAAATCTATTGAAAGGCTTACGCTTTTAGGAAATAAAGCCGAAGAAATAGAGGTAATTTCTTTAAGCGGGATAAAAAAACAGCCTTTAGTTTTCGGGCTCTGGCCTTGGCAATATATAGAGTGGCGTAAAATAAAAAAGATAGGAGAATTTAACGCCTTTCATTTCAAGCCTTTAAATAAAGACTTTTATACTGCTGATGTTGAGATTGAGTTACTGGAAGCTTCCAGAGAACAAGTAATTACATTAAAGGGCGCTGCCTTAAAGACAAGCCTTACTGAAAAGACGCGGCTGCTTATTTTAAGCAATTTTTCTTATGGAAAAGGTACAGCTCAAGAGATAACAGAGGTATATTTAAATCACTGGCCAAATATGGAAGAGGCTTTTGAGGATTTCAGCCGTAAGGTAGAACTTTTTACTTATGCTGTCAATCCATGCCATTGTTTTCTAACAGAGGAATCAGCCTTAAGCAATAACCAGGATATAAGAGGTTTATTTAATAGTTATTTTAGCAGTTTAGAAGCGTATCTAGAGCAGTATTTTTTGCCTTTTACAAGCAAGGCTTATACTTCCTCTTTTCTAAAAGAGCAATTCTATAATCTCAAGGCTATGCTTAAGAAGGAAAAAGATCTAACCATTATAACCTTAGAGATTCCCTCTGGATATCAATTCACAAAAGAACTTAATTATGCCTGTTTCAGGTTGAATGAGAGGGCGATTATTCAGCCTGATGGCTCAAAGCTCTGGTTTAAGTGCGGCGACTCGCCTTGACATCAGCCTAAATATATGTTATATTTAAAATGGAGAAATGCGTAAAAATAGGGGGCGTTGTGTTAAGGACAAGAACAGGCCAGGCAATATTAGAGTATATTGCTGCTTTTATTGTTGTAGCTATAGCTGTGCTTGTGGTTTTTGGCGCATTTAATCCGGAGAAACTTAGCATCAAAGGTGTTTTTAATACGACAATAACGGAGGTTATCAAGAAAATAAATAGATAAATTCAAAGTAATCGTTCAGCTCTTAAGGTTGCCATGGATACTTTCAATAGGCGTAGGAAAAGCGTTAAAGATAAAATTCAGGTTTTGTCATTTGGTATTATTTTGAATTTTGTGCTTTGTCATTTGACATTAACAGACAGACGTGTCCAAATTAGAGCATATGCATCGTCGGTAAATGCATTTTGAGATTCAGTTTTTCAAATCGTCATTGCGAGGAGGCTGAAGGCCGACAAAGCAATCTCTATTACCGTCGGAGATTGCTTTGTCGCTCACTTCGTTCGCTCCTCGCAATGACGAAAAACACGAATTGCGACACAGTCTAAATGACGGCTAATTTGGACAGTAATGATTAACAGATAACTTCGCAGAGCTAAAAGAGGCTTTTAAAATGAACAAAAAAGGGTTGATCAGCTTAGAGGCGGTTTTAGTGATTAGCTTAGTTGTTGCAGGTTTTTTAAGCATGCAGTTTTATTTAAAAAGGGCAGTTTCAGCAAAATTAAAGACTAATATAGATGCTTTTTCAGATGAGCAATATGACTTAATAAAAAGCAAGGTAACGACTTCTAACATTGTTTTTAGTGGCTCTAAAATTACAGTAAAAGAGATTAAAGACGATAAGGAAGCAGACACTCCTTTGGCCACTTATAATATAGCCAGCGGTTCAGGGATTTTACAGGTGCCAGGTTGGGGGACTTATCAATGATTCAGGTTCAGATGATTAAAAAAGCGCAAAGTTTGTTAGAATATGCAATGTTGATAGGGACTATAGCTGCTGCTTTTATTGCAATGAATATTTATATTAACCGGGCAGTAAATGCCAAATTGCATAATATAGAGTCAGAAATAGGTGATGGAAAAATACTTATTAATGATCCAAACTAATCATGTACACCCCAGCGGTGGACATGGTCGGTGGACATGGTTAGTTAAATTATATAGGAGGTGAAAAAAATGTTTAAGAAAAAAGGTCAGTCAACATTAGAGTATATCCTGGTTTTTACCGCAATTATTGCCGGGATAATCTTTGCGGCAACTAAGTTTATGAAGCCGGCTACGGAACGTTCTATGGAACATGTTTCAACCCAAATGGAGGAACAAGTTAAGAGAATTAAATTTGATAAATTTAATAAATAGGTTGCATAAGTTGTCTGTTCATTAAAGGAGGTGAGAAAGATGTTTAGATTAGCTAAAAAAATAGGCCAGAGCACAGCTGAATACGCAATAATTTTGGCTTTGGTAATAGGAGCAGTAACAGCGATGCAGATATATATAAAAAGAGGTATGCAGGGCAAGATTAAGGATGTAGTGGATTATAAAGGAGTGGTAGATCAAGACTTAGGCAATGAAAAATTTTCATTTACTAGCGAGCAGTATGAACCTGGCCAGACTTCTTCTAAGTCTGCCTCAAAACGTACAGGCACAGGGACAGAGGAACTAGTGGAAGGAGGAAGTAGAATTACGGGTTCTGAAGATACCAGCAGATATCGTCAACTACAGAAAACTGGTTGGGGTAAACAGACAGTAGATGAGGAGATGGAAGTGCCAGAAGAAAAGGAAGGAGATGAGTAAAATGGCTATGTATTTAAATAAAAAGGGCCAAAGCACTCTTGAGTATGGAATAATTATAGCAGTAGTAGTAGCAGGTTTATTAGCTATGCAAATGTATATTAAACGGGGTGTCCAAGGCAAATTGCGCGGGGCAGCAGATAATATTGGAGAGCAATTTGCCCCTGAGCATACTACTGGCAAGCGCACTACTACTACTATCTCAGAGAGTAAGGATGAGCTTATTGGAGGGGATGAGCCTACATCAACAAGCGAGACAACAGGCAAGACAACAGAAACTGGTAATGAAACAGTAGGCAGCCTTAAAGACGAAAAGTGGTAAATGGCTTATCAGGCTAAAGACAAATGAAAAGAAAAAAATTAAAATATTGTTTCAGCCAGAGTACTATGGAATATGCTCTGCTTTTAGGTATCATAGCAGCAGCAATAGTGGGTATGCAAATTTATATAAAGCGGGGCATACAGGGAAGGATTAGAGACTTAGCTAATCAGATAAGCGAGGATCAATACGAAGCAGGCACTACAAATTCTAGCTCTACTACTACCCAGAAGGGGGGCACAACTTATGAATACATAAACGGTAAAACCAAAAGTTACCAGAATGAGACAGTGACCAGGAAGAGCGAAGAAGAAAGTATTTATGAAAAGGAAAAGGATAAGGATTAAAACAAGATTTATAGCCTTAAAATTTATGTCTTTGCTAGCAACAGTTCAGCGTTCAGAAGTAAATCAGGGTGTCATTCCCGCCCCCGTTTTCA
>JASEHM010000099.1:3951-4618 GCA_030018895.1 Candidatus Omnitrophota bacterium | reverse complement strand
GCAGTATTTTTCCGGGGGCTTAGGACTTGATAGGGTTAGCAGCGTATTGACGATAATTAACCAATCGAGTTCCGCAATAATCGATAAGGCAAGCGAGCTTGGCACAACACATACAGCTTTTGTAAACATTGTGCCTCCTACCACCACAATTACGAACAACAACGGAATCACAGCCGGCTTGGCGATTACGGTTTCAGACGTAATTGATTTTCTAGAATTGACGAATGAAATTCAAAATGAAAAATATTTCTATAGCGAGAATAACAAATTCTATTACATAAAATTTTCTCCAGAGAAAGAAGCACCATCTAAATTAAATGGTAAACAAGTAGCTTTTAATAATGAAATCATTAGTGGCTCAACAACAGGAAATAAGAATAATCGGCTTATTACTAGTTATTGCTTTTTTGTCAATGAGACTGCGAAGGACGAAGATGGAATACCATTTTTAAAGCGTGTTTGTGAGATCTTAGAAAAAAAGGATGCTCCAAAAGGCCTTCTTAGGAAAATTAATAAAAAAATAAGCGAAGCACATATCACTAGCTCGGCGCTGAAAATAGAAGACAAAATTCGTTCCTATTATTCTCAAAAAGAATCTTCTCCTTCCTTTACTCTTGCCGTAGATATCAAGACAGGCGTGGTAAGTTTATTTAATACAAATTATCAA
>JASEHM010000099.1:0-3636 GCA_030018895.1 Candidatus Omnitrophota bacterium | reverse complement strand
CAACTTAAAAAGGCTGCTGAGGAATTAGTTCCGCTTCTTAACGACCTTAAGACAGAAAAGTTAGTAGATGAAACAAAAGTGAAAAATGGTGCGGCAATAGTATCTAATATCTCTAAGGCGGCTAAATATTTATTCATTTTTTCTACTGGTACTTTTACTTTTACATCAAGCATTGGAAATAATTTACTATTTTCTAAAAAAGAACCCCTTCTAAGTGAGCTATATCAAACTGCAGAAATTTTAGGCAAAAACCTTTCCAAAAATGGAAAAATAAACATAACTGACTTTGCTAAACCGTCCCGCGATGGTCTTGTTAAAGAAATGATGTGGAGTAACCTTATAGATCTTTTTGAAAAAAGGCTTAGCCGGAGTCAAGATAAACTCGCGGATTTGGAAACAGAGATTACGCAAATAAAAGCTCAGTTGGACTCTATTAGCGCAACCAAGGTCTTTTCGGACAAGGAAATCATAGCCAGCTCGGCGGTAAAAATAGAAGACGACATTCGTTCCTATTATTCTCAAAAAAAATTTTTTCCTTCCTTTGCTCTTGCCGTAGATATCAAGACAGGCGTGGTAAGTTTATTTAATACAAATTATCAATTACCCAAAAAAGCAATTGAAGAGTATGCTTCATTGGATAAAGAGAGAAAGATTGAAAAACTAGAAATAGAGGTTGATTTAAAAGAGAACATAAAATCCGAAGAGGTCTTTATAGCAGAAATTCTGCTTGCCCTTCATCATCCGAAATTATTTAACTTTACATCAGAAGATACCGGATGCCTTACGATAACGATTAATGATTATAGTAGACTTAGTAAATTAACTCTTGGAGATATATCCAGAAAAACACCGCTAGATTCTATTTCTAATCGCTACTTACTTGCGAGAGCAGAGTATAAAAAGGAATGGCTTTCTCAACTTAAAAAGGCTGCTGAGGAATTAGTTCCGCTTCTTAACGACCTTAAGACAGAAAAGTTAGTAGATGAAACAAAAGTGAAAAATGGTGCGGCAATAGTATCTAATATCTCTAAGGCGGTTAAATATTTATTCATTTTTTCTACTGGTACTTTTACTTTTTCTTTTACAGAAAATGATTTACTATTTTCTCATAAACAACCTTTTCTAAATAATCTATATCAAAATGCAAAAATTTTAGGCAAAAACCTTTCCAAAAAGGAAAAAATAAACATAGCGGTATATGAAGAACTTGCAGATCTTTTTAAAGAAAGTATTAAACGGAGTAAAGGCGAACTCACGGATTTAGAAAAAAGGATTGCGCGAATAGAAGGTCAGTTGAGCGTTACTGACGTAACCAGACGCTTTTCGAACAAGGAAATCACAGCCAGCTCGGCGCTTGTAATTCCGCAAGCTGGAGCAACTTTGGTATCTGCGGTAGAAGAAGCGGAAAATAATCTATCCGAAGATGTCACTGAACAAAATCTGCCATTTATTATACAAGTAAATAAAGATGGAAACTTCGTAGCACCTATTTCACCTAAAGATACAATTATGATTGGCCATGTCAGGGGTGACCGCGTAGCGTATTTAGCAAAAAGGTTTTTCGAAAGAGGATTTAAAAATCTCATTGGATATATTAAATTTGCTAAAGATTTCATAGGCATTTCATTACTTTTCGAGCAAGTTACATCCCAAGTACCTAATACATTCTTTGAAATATTAAACAATAAAGGGTATAAAGTAGTAAAAATCTCTGAGGATGAAAAGAAAGACCATGTGGGTGATAACGCTAACGGCAGAGGAAAAACTCCTTTCTCTAACGAAAGACGCGTTGTTATCCCAATGCAAAAATCAAATAAAGCATACGTGGATACTCCTCAAATGAAAATGAAAGAATGCGGTGATGAAGTCATAAAAGAACTAGAAGGCGATGCGAATTTTATTCTGGTCAATTTTTTGGGTTCGGATATGATGAAGCACACCGGTAATTTTGAAGCGGCAAAAACAAGCAATGAAATTACTGATGAGCAAATTGGCAGGATAAAAAAAAAGGTGGATAGCATAAAGAATGATACCCTACTTAAAATACGGGTAGCGATAATAGCGGCAACAAAACCTTCAGAAAACGAGTTGCCTTTGCTTTTATACCAAAATTACCTTCTCGGGAATAACCGCGAGTTTTTTTTAAATACATTGCGTAATACTAGCCAAGAGCTTTATAACAAAATAAAAGAATTAGAGGCAAAAGTGCCGTTACTAATTATTACTGCTGACCATGGCGCGTCTGAGGATGGGCTAAAAGCAAATCCTAAGGAATCTGATACTTTTCATACTGCTAATCCTGTTCCTTATATCATATATGACCCTTTGACAAGGGAAAAAGTAACATTAAAATCAGGCAAAACAATTGTAAATAACGCGGCTACCCTGCTACATTTATTGGGCAAGAAAATCCCTCCTGAATACGCAGAGAGCCTATTACCAGATACTTATCAGGGGAGTAAAAGAAGGGTGGTCTTTACTGTTTTGGATGGATGGGGTATTAATCCTGACCAAAAATACCCTTACGACGCTATAAGGCTTGCTAATACGCCGAATTATGATTGGTTAATATCAAATGCTTCCTTTACAAAGCTTATGGCCCACGGAGAAGTTATTGGTTTACGCAAGCAACTTTCTTATGAAGAAGGAGTACATCATTTAAGAGGCCTACAGCCAGGACAAACAGATATCGGGCACTTAAGTTTATTTAGCGGGCAGAAAATCAAACAGCCGCTATTATGCGTAGATAATTTAATTACAAAAGAAATAAGAGAAGGTATTTTTGATAAAAATAAGCCGGAACTCAAAGAGCTTATTAATAGCCTTATAAAGGTAAAGAAAGATCCAAGCTCAAAGTTTGTGTATGTCACAATAGGCTCAGAAGGCGGCGTGCATTCCTCACTTTACCATCTCTATGCTTTAATGAGGTTGGCGAAAAAAATAGGGTTAGAGAAAGACCAGTTGGTTATTATCTTTGCCGCCGATGGCAGGGATGTGCCTTCACGGACAGCGCACCTTTATTTGCAAGAAGTATTGGCTAAAGCTGAAGAAATAGGCATAGGAATTGTTTCTTGCGTTTTTGGCAGAGATATGCTTGTGCGCAAGGATAGCGCAGAGCATATTACTAACAGAATAATTGATGTTATTTCAGGAGTAAACCCTGAAGGAGATGATGTCAAAAAAGTGAGTGCCCCCAGCGCAATGAGTAACCACCAGATGAGTAGCTCTGCTATGGTGAATGACGATACCACCGGCGGGATTGATGGTTCGACTTCGCTCACCATTAATCCCAACAAGGAATATGGGGGGATTGATATGCAGGGAATAAATGTAGCTGCCTCGCCAGCATCTTCATCAATAAATATGCCGCTTCCTTCTTTTGATGTGCGCAATTTAGAAGGGTTGAGCTTTACAGTTCAGATAGGCGTCCTTAATCTGAATACCTTCTTCGGGCTTGTCTCTGGCGAAAAAGAAGAAAAACTAAACAAGCTGGCTTGTTTGAAGAATTAAAAAATATCATTGCTGTCCAAATTAGCTGTTAGAGTGTCATTCCCGCAATTTTTAAGCGGGAATCCACGACAAGAAAAAATCTGGATACCCGCTTTCGCGGGTATGACAAATTTGATATCTCAAAAT
>JASEHM010000098.1 GCA_030018895.1 Candidatus Omnitrophota bacterium | reverse complement strand
GGGTAACGGAGTGATGTTCCATATTTACTTTTACAGGAAAGAAAAGACTTGACCTTTTTTGTATTCTTGTATTTCTTCAACAGATTCAATGTAAGGTGGATATAACTGTGTCGCTGCAATAAAAAAGTCTCTTGTAGATCTATTATCTACTTTAAGTTTACTTTTTATTTTAATAATTTTACCATGATAGTTATCTATTTTTTCATTTGAATCAACATAGAGAAAAGGGGCTCCTGCTGAACCAATAACCAACATCCCTCTAAGCTTATCTTTAGACCCCTCTAAATAGCCCACTAAAATTACCTCATGAATACCATCTTTCTTTAAAATTTCGATTAATTCTTCTTCGGTATCAATTATATTATCTTGTGCAAATAAATAAGATACAAACAATACTGTCATTAGAAAGATTAAATATTTTTTAGCCATTAGTTCCTCCTGTGTTAAAAGTCAAATAACTCTACTCTGAAATTAAATTAGTAAATTAGGGACGTAAATTAGAAATTAGGAAATTAGGGACAACGCCCTATTTCCGATCTTTCTTAACAGATCTGCCTACCTTAATTCGTCTAATTCGTAATTCGTCCCTAATTCCCAATTCCAAAATAGGGCGCTGTCCCTAATTTCTCCTAATTTCTATGCAGAAACGACACTATTTTATGTTCTTTTTTCTTAACTCTTAAATCTTAACTCTTAATTCTGATTTAATCGGGGAGGTGGGACTTGAACCCACGACCTTTTGAACCCCATTCAAACGCGCTAGCCAAACTGCGCTACTCCCCGGCAAAGTTCTTTACTCTTCACTCTTCGTTCTTCACTCTGATTTTTTCTCCCTGGCCATTAAATCATTAAGAGCCTTAAAGGGGGGTTTGTTTTTATAAAGGACATTATAAGTTTCTTTGATTATAGGCATATCTACGTTAAATTTTAGGCTTAATAAATACGCTGATTTTGCAGTAGGGACTCCTTCTGCTATCATTTGCATATGGGCCTGAATCTGCTTTAAGGTTTTACCCTTGCCAATCTGTTCGCCTAAAGACCTGTTTCTGCTGTAAGAACTGATACAGGTTGTCACTAAATCACCTAAACCGCTTATTCCATTGAATGTGCTTAATTTTGCTCCCATAGCAGCTCCGAGCCGGGAGATTTCAACTAATCCCCGGGATAGGAGAGCGGCTTTGGTGTTTGCCCCAAAACCGAGGCCGTCGGAGATGCCGCAGGCTATGGCGATAATATTTTTAAGGCTGCCGCCTAATTCAACGCCGGGGACATCTTCGCTGGTATAAATTCTGAACCTATCAGTTGAAAAAATGCCTTGCAGATATTTTTTTACTCCTTCATCATTAGATGCTACTACAGCTACCGTTGGAATACATAAAGCTACTTCATGGGCAATGGTTGGGCCGGAAAGCACTGCTAATTTTACCCTGCCTAATTCCTCGTGTATTATTTCGGATATGCGTTTGAGAGAGCCTATTTCTATCCCTTTGCTGACACTTAAGAATATTGTTTTATGAAGATTACCAAGATGTTTAATTTTTATAAGGATTTCCCGGATGAACTGAGAAGGTATTGCCAGAACAATCAAGTCCTTTTCTTTAAAGGCACTTTCTAAATCATGCGTAATCTCTATTTCTTTAGGAATCTTGATGCCGGGAAGGAATTTTTTATTTTCCCTGGTTTTCTTGATAAGAGAAACATTATCTTTGAATGCCCCCCAGAGGGTTACCTTAAAGCCTTTTTTGGAAAGCAGTACTGCTAATGTGGTGCCCCATCCGCCGTCGCCTAATACGCCAATGTTTATCTTTAATTCCTTTTTTGCCATACCAAGGTAAAATTTAGGATAAATGTTGGTTAAATTATTCTCCTGGCGGGTTATAAACTGGATCCCTATGCCGTAGAGTCCGTGTTTTTTTGGTTCTATCCTAACTACTTTGCCGACTACCCCATTTTGGTAAATTAAAACCCGTTTTTCGATTTCTTCGTAGATGCTTAAAGTTTGCCTGTCAAAGGAAAGCCATAAGATATCGCCTTTATTAACCTTTTCTTTTATATTACAGAGCAGGCCGTTTTGGCTTATATTTATTGTGTAGCCTTCTATTAATTTAGAAAAGGTCTTTTTTTTGCAGACTTTATAATCAATGGGGGTTACGCGTTCTAGTCTTACAAATCCCCTGCGTTCCGAGTCCCTATATATTTTTTCCATACTAATTTCTCTGGCACGACGATTCGCTTAAGTACTTCTCTTTCTCCTTTACTACTTACCTGTCCTGATTTTTGCCAAATCCCATGCATAATCATAAAGGTGCAGGCCTTTGCTTACTGCGATTATTTCTCCGTCACTAACGCCGATCTCACCAGCCATGTATTGTTTTACTAATTGCAGGCCTCCCATGTTAGACGGAAAACCGCCCCATAAATCCCAGGAGCGAAAATATAAGATAAAATGCAGTTTTCCGTATCTGACCCTTGTATCTATAAGCCTTAAACACGGCGGGTCAATGAGTTTTATATCAGAAGGCATCCCGATTTCCATTATCGCCTGATTTGTGCCGGAACCCTTTTCTTTATAAATCTTTATTACCTCTTCTACCTGGTTAACTTTTAGCGGTATTTCGCGAGACAATTCTTTTCCGCAAGAATCTTCTTTTATCTTTATTTTCGGGTCAACCAGTCTTTCGCCGTAAGTATAATCTTCTGTTTCAGTTTTAGCGCCGGTAAGGAGATAACTTAAATAGCCTTGAATATATTCCATATCAGTTGGCGCAGGAATACTCATGCCTTCCGGGATGATAGGTATTATTTGGTGAGCCGGTTTTTTAACCCTTATTGTTGCAAAATCAAATTCAAGCCTTTTTTGCCCTTCATAACTGCCTTTAGTAATGCTATACACATGGCCATGGTCTAATATTTTAGAAAGGCATTGAAACCATGCGTCATCTAAATCAAAGGCGTCAATAAAAACCGGTTCTAGGAATTCACGTTCTGGCATTTTGCTGGAGCGAGCGATGGGAATCGAACCCACATATATAGCTTGGAAGGCTATTGTTCTACCATTGAACTACGCTCGCAATTTTAATATCCTTGAACTACACCCGCATTTCCCTATTGCTATGGCGGCGGGAGAAGGCTATTGTTCTACCATTGTCACGTCCGGAATATATTGCAAATCAATTTTTGATAATTCTGTATCCAACGAAACCGGATATTTTTCGTTCCAACCCACCGCTTTTAATTCTGCTTTATTCGCATATCTGTTTTGCTTAAAAATATATGTTTTAATCAAAAGTTTTTTGCATGGCCCACATCTAAAAATAACATAAAATTCTACATCGTCATTATCAAAAAAATGGTAGGCGTTCCAAAGTTTCTCAATATGCCCTTTGCGCCACAATGAGGGCAAGTATCAATCGCAATCCTTAGCGCATTGTTCTATTAAATTGTTGGCTGAATTTAAATCCATATTTTTTAAATCACTTGAAATTCCAGTTGCATATTTTTCTTTTCTGCGATTTCTTTTGCCTCTTTCAGTACTCTGAATAAATCGGGTTTTTCGTCTAATTCTTTTATTCTCCGTTCTGAAATTTTTACGTATTTTTCATTTGCGTCAATACCGATATAATTTTTCCCGAGTTTCTTTGCCGCTATTGCTGTTGTCCCGCTTCCGATAAATGGATCCAGGACGACGGCATTTTTTGAAAAAGCAGAAAGTTTAATCAAATATTCGCAAATAGCTAACGGCTTTACGGTTTTATGGTCGTTATATTTCCCTTTTTCTTTCTTTGTCGGCTTTGGTAATAAAAAAGCCCTGTCTATCAATTCGTTAATACTATCTATCGTAAAAACATTTGCCGGATACATATTGTCGCCAATTTTTACGTTTGTATTAAACATACCCACCTCATGTTTAAGCATATTATTTAGATAAGTTTGATCGGTGGGCTTCTGTGCCATTGCGATTGGTTCAAAACAAGATTTTATTTGCGGAGTTTTCCAGCCATTTAATTTTTCCTTGATTTTTTCTTTTGCTTTCTCGTCAATATCCATTTTCTTGATGAAATGGTCAGCGCCCATAGCTTTGGCTTGATTTTGAGTATAAAGCCACATAAACACATCTCTTATTTCAAAACCAGCATCATCTATTGCCGAAGCCATTCGGTGGTAAAGCCGAGGGCTAGAAAACGAAAAGAAAAATCCACCAGGCTTTAAAATTCTAAAAATTTCTCTTGAAATATCTAAATACCACGCATAAAATTTTTTTCCCTGCTTTTTGTCAAACTTCATTCCAGCAGGCAGAGATTTTATTGTATATTGATTATTTTGGTTAGAAACTTTCTCGTAATCCCAGTTATTATCCAATTTATCTAAAAAATATGGCGGGTCAGTTAAAACAACATCAATAGAATTATCCTCAATTTGGGGAAGCAATTCTAACGTATCCGCACAGATAATTTTATTTACGAATTTATTATTTTTCATAAATTACTTTTTTGAATTAAGATTTTTCCCGTTAAATTCGTTGTATAAAATCTTGTAAATTTTTTCTCTTACATCTTTATCAAAATTTCTAACAAAATTTGCGTCTGCCAATTTTATAACCCTGCCCTTATCGTCATAAAC
>JASEHM010000097.1 GCA_030018895.1 Candidatus Omnitrophota bacterium | reverse complement strand
AAAGAACTTTGGTTGTGTGATACTATTATTGCTGTGATTCATAGATAAAAAGGTATCAATATGAAATTGGTAATTATTCTGTTTGAGGCTTTGTATAGTGTTCCTGTTTTTAGGCACTTGGTAAGGCGTTTTTTTAATTATCTTTCTTGTATAGCTGTGCGTAGGGCTGTTTGTGAAGATTCTTCATTTAAGAGAGTATGGAATTTATCTCTCGAGGTTTTACCGGATCTTACTAATCATTATGCAACTGTTCAGGTTGTTGATGCTGAGACTCAGATGCGTTTGCGGCTTTTGTTATGCGCGCAAGCCTTATTTATGCATAAATCTTTTGCGCAGTTAATTAAAGAAGGGAATCCTGCGAGTTCTTGGGTTGATGTTGGAGATTCTGATGGAGCAGCAAGAGAATTATTTATGCGTGCGTTTCCTGAGGGAAAAAATATGAAGACTCTTGGTATCAATTTTGAACAGGAGACAGTTGATCTTATAAGAAGTAAGGGGCTTACTGCCGAGTGTATGGATGCGATGGATCTTCATAAGAAGGGAATTAAGTATGATTTAGTTTCGGTTTTTGAAACCTTGGAGCATTTACCAGATCCTATAAGCTTTTTGGAATACATACAAGAAGTTGTTGGTTGTTACTTGGTAATTTCGGTTCCGTTAGTTACGGCAAGCCGTGTAGGGTTAAGATACCTTACCCCTAAATGGGAACCTTATAAAAAACCATCGTACGCTAATAATCATGTTTTTGAATTTTCACCGCGCGATTGGTGTAAATTGTTTAATCATGCGGGTTGGGCCATAGAAACAGAATGGAAGATTCGGCAATTTCCTCGCAGCGGTCCATTGAATTGGTTGATGTCTTATGCCTGGCGCAGGATAAGTTTTGAGGGTTATTGGTTTGTTCTGTTAAAAAAGGATCATTCGTTCTCAGAGCGTTTTTATAGAATATAGTTTTATACTTTCGCCCCGCCTTAAGGCGTGACGGAGCTTCATTATGCTTAAATTACATATTATTCCTCATCTTTCAAATAATGCGGGGGTAGTTCATTATTTTTCTTTACGCAAGCTTTATAATGATGAAGTTGCTTTAGTTAGGCTTCGGGGGCTAGAGAGATATCATTTACAGCAGCTTTCTTCTGATCAACAGCAAAATTTTTTTCAAGAATTTGATAAGTTTTGGGAACAGATCATACGTGGCCGAGATTGGCAGGAATCTTTTTGGCGCAATGGAATCTCTTCCAAAATGCAGGAATGGGAGGATTCAATTGGGTATTTGGCGCTTTCTCTTTTTACATTGTCGGTTAATTCTTTTAATATAGAGGAATTAGTAGTTTTGCCTGGCAGTATTGAGGAGGCTGAGATTTGGCGCTCTTGGGCTATTGAGCATGGCTTGGTAGTTGTATCTTATGGTTTTGGAGGATTTCAACGCATCAAGCAGGAAATAAATAATTGTCTTAGATCAGTACGCCTTTTTGTTTTATGTATTTTAAAAAAACTGCGCGCGTCCAAGTTTTTGCCTATTATTCGTTCTAACGCGATTTTGGCTGTGACTATGTTTTATTGCAAATCAATAAGGGCAGAAAAATACGAAGATTTATTTTTTGGTAATTTAGCTGAAGAAATAGCGCATTTTGATCGTGATATTTTATATGTTGGCGATGCGCTTGATAAAATTACTTATAGAGACAGCATGCGTATGGGGAAGGCCGGATATCCGGTTAGCATCTATTCGTTTCTATCATGGCGGGATATTATTGCGGTATGGTTAATTGTATTTAAGCGCGTATCTCGAGTAAAAGATGCCGCATTTCTTGAGGTTAATTTTTCTGCGGTTTTTTTATGGTATGCCCGCCGCGCTCGCTATGATTTTAATTTAACCGCCGAGGTTTTTTATCGTGCAATAAAATACGCCTGTCACCGTTATAAATTTGCTAAGATGCTTTATGCGTATGAAGGTAATGTTTATGAGAGGGCCGCAGTACAGGCGTTTCGCGAAGAAACCCATGCTTCCATTGATGCCTATAGCCGTGCTGTTTTATATCCTCTGAATCTTAAATTGTATGCATCACCGTCTGAGTCAGAATTAGCGCCTGAGCCGGATCGGTATTTGGCGTGCAGTGAATATGCCTGTAACACATTGCGTCAACTTAGAAGAGTGAAAACGGTAATGATTACTACTTGTTCATTGCGGCCTATTTTTAAGTTAAAGGACATAAAAAAGAGCAATGGGGAGAATATACTAGTTGTACTTGATGGTGTTTGGTCGGTTACAATAATGTTAGACTGGCTTTATCAAAATGCCGATGTTTTTAAAGGCCGACCGATAATTATCAGGCCGCATCCTAATGTCGGTTGGGATGGCCTTATAAGACAATGCCCAAATTATCAAGCAGGGTTATTTAGTATTTCGCAACAGCCGTTAAAAGACGATTTTGAAAATGCTTTTTGTGTGCTTTACCGCCAATCTTCAGTAGGTATTCAGGCATTACGATGCGGCATCCCTAGTATTCATTTAAAAGTTGACCAACCGCTTTGCGGCGATCCTCTTTTTGGCGCTGATTTTGGGAGGCTGGTTGTTAGAAACGTATCGGAATTATCAAAGGCATTGTCTATGGTTTTTGCACTGCGTAAAGAGATTCTGTCTGCTAATAACAGCGCCTCTGATTTTGCGACTAAGTATTTTTCACCCCTAAATCCTGAATTGTTCAAGATTTTTGCTGAAATTAATTCGTAATATAGAGATTTAATCAAAAAAAATTAGTATGGTTTCCAAAAATAATAAATGGATAGATGCAACATTGCCGATTAATACGAATATGATTTCCTGGCCGAGTGATCCTATGGTTGAAGTAGTAGAATATAAAGAAATTAGCAAGGGTGCCAGTTCGAATGTTTCGTTATTAAAAATGGGAAGCCATACAGGCACACATATTGATGCACCTCGTCATTTCTTTAATAATGGCGTTGCGATAGATAAAATGCCAGCAGATGTTATGATTGGTTTTGCGCGGGTTGTTGAGATGAGTGACTATTCTAGTATTTATGTTCATGAGCTGAAATCTAAAAATATACGCCTTAAAGAACGCGTTATTTTGCGGACACAGAATTCAAAGGCGCGATGGCGGCAGAAGAGATTTTCTAAAGATTTTGTTTCTTTAACGCTGGCGGCGGCAGAGTATTTAATTTCCAAAAAGATAAAATTGGTTGGTATTGATTCTCTTTCAGTGGGTGGATATGCTCATCCCGATGCAAAGGCCGTACATAAGGCGTTATTGGCTCAAGGAATTTGGATCGTTGAAGGGCTAGATCTTAGCCGGGTTAAGCCCGGAGTTTACGATATGTTATGCCTGCCGTTAAGAATTTATCAGGCAGATGCAGCACCAGCCAGAGTTTTTTTACGACAGCGGGAATGAGTATATGGTTACTTTGATAAGTGTGCTTATGACTGTCTATAATGGCAGGCAGTATCTTGCTCAAGCTGTTGATAGTGTTTTAGCGCAAAGCTATTCTGATTTTGAGTTTCTTATTGTGGATGATGCCAGCGCTGATGAGTCGCTGAAGATTATCAAGGCTTATCAAGATCCGCGTATCAGGATTATTGAAAATTCTTTTAATCAGGGCCAGACTGTTTCCTTAAACATTGGTTTATCCAAGGCGCAGGGCGAATATATTGCTCGCATTGATGCGGATGATATCGCTTTTCCTCATTGGCTTAAGAGCCAAGTTGATTTCTTGAAGAACAACGGCAAGATCGATGTTCTAAGCGTCGGGCTCCTGACATTTGACACAAAGGGGTTAGGCAAGGCGTATTTTTCTCCGTCCTGCCGGGAAGATATCCTTTTAAAGGCAATTATTAAGTCCCCAATTAATCACGGTGGCGTGTTGATGAAAAAGAACGCTATTTTGAATGTCGGAGGGTATAACAGTAATTATAAGATTGCCGCGGATTATGGTGTTTGGGTAAGCCTCTTGCGTCAGAATGCCTTAATAAAGAGCAATCCTGATATTGTAATGGCAATCCGGCGCCATAATGAGTCAGAGAGCGAGAAAAATAAACTTACGCTGGCGCTAATGGAAATTGCTGAGATTTCCCGGCAGCACGGTCAGTTTCTTACGGGTATGGATTTGACAAAAGAAGACGGTTTGCTTATGTGCCGGGCGCATTATGATGAAGCCGGATTAAATAGGGAAGATTTCCTCAAGGCCATTGAGATTCATAAGAATGTTTACGCGTGTTTACGGCAAGATTTAAATTTGAATAAGGCAAGAGTAAAGTTTTGGTATAAAAAACAAGCCCGGACATTTTTTTTAAGGCGGATTTATTGGCATATTCTTTGCCATAACCAGTTAGGGGTTAGGCTGGATGCTTGGGAGTGTTTGAAAAAAACAGGATTTAGCATTGTTTTTGCCGGGCTGTATTTTTTTTCTTATTTTCCGCAGTTGTTTTTGGATTTTATTTTAAAGTCATATTATTTTGTCCATGCGGTAATTGCAAAAACGTATTTAGGAATAAAGAGAATTAATGATACAAGGAGAAGATTAAGGGGATGAGAGAAATTCTGCGTAAAGTTGGATTTTTTGCGTTAGGTATTTTTTCGCTGCTTTATGTTATTTTTTCAAGGAATTTTGCGGAAATACGGCTCGAGGTT
>JASEHM010000096.1:3856-4687 GCA_030018895.1 Candidatus Omnitrophota bacterium | reverse complement strand
CAGATTTTTTCTCGTCGTGGATTCCCGCTTAAAGATTGCGGGAATGACACTCTAGTACATTGTGACACAAATTATTGACATTAAGACTGTTGCAAAACGTCAAATTTTGCGTCATTCTGAGGCCAAGGGCCGAAGAATCTCGATGCTGATGAGCTTTTTCGCTTCGCTCAAAATGACGAAAAATAGCATTTCGCAACAGTCCCACATTCTGTCATTCCCGCGAAAACGGGAATCCAGAGTTCTGGATCGTCCGGTCAAGCCGGACGATGACATTAGAAATTAATGTTACAGGGTACTAGCAGCTAATTTGGACAGCAATGAAAACGTATATAAAATGAAAGAAGGAAATTTAGTTATAACTGAATATTTTAGCCAGATAGTTCATAGGTTTTCCAACCGGGTATGCCTGCAGATAAAAAAAGATTCTAAATGGGAGAGATGGACTTATGGCCAGTTAGAAGAGCGGGCTTTAAAAATAGCGGGATTTTTAATCGCGGAAAAGGCCCTAAAGAAAGGAGATTTTGTTGCGCTCATTTTAGAGAATCGTCCTGAGTGGCCGGCAATTTATTTAGGAATAGCGCGTGCAGGTTTATCCTGCGTGCCATTGGATCCGCAGTTAAGTCTGGATGAGATAAAGAATCTTATTCTTGATTCCGGGGCAAAGATTGTTTTTACCAGCTGCGAAATATTTGCGCAGAAAGTAAAGCAAGCCATTGAGGGAACCAATACAGAAGCGGCGGTTTTAGAGACCGACGAGATAAAAATAAAAAATGCTTCTTATGAAGATATTAACTGGCCGCAGGTTTTCCCTGAAGATATAGCGTTTCTAAT
>JASEHM010000096.1:1528-3833 GCA_030018895.1 Candidatus Omnitrophota bacterium | reverse complement strand
AACCTAAGGGGGTAATGCTTACGCATAAAAATATTTGTTCAAATTTTATGAGCATTCAGAAAATGAATTTCTGCAGATCTTCTGATAACTTCCTTTCAATTTTACCCCTTCATCACTCTTATTCATTTATGGTAACTTTGTTTGTGCCTCTTTTTCTAGGCGCTAAAATTACCTATTGCTCAAGTTTTAAAACCGGAGAACTCGCTCAGATAATTAAAGAGGCGTCTGTAACAATTTTAACCGGTGTGCCGCAGCTTTTTTCTCTTCTACATAAAGCAATATTTGAAAGGATAAAAAAGATACCCTCTGTCTTAAGGCCATTGGTTTTACCTTTTATCAGAATAAAACTGCATTGGGAATTTGGTAGTTTACGGTTTCTAATAAGCGGCGGAGCTCGCTTAGAGCCAAAAATCGCAAAGGGCCTAACCGGATTAGGATTAAAATTGATTGAAGGCTACGGCCTTACCGAAACTTCACCAGTAGTAACTATTAATCCATTGAAAAAAATAAAATTTGGCTCTGTGGGCAAGCCCCTGCCTGACGTAGAAATTAAAATACTTAATCCGGATAAAAAAGGAGTAGGCGAGGTGTTGATTAAGGGCGCGAATGTTATGGAAGGGTATTTCAGACATCCAGAATTAACATCTGAAGCTGTAAAAGATGGCTGGCTTTATTCCAAAGACCTGGGTTATATTAATAAAGAGGGTTATTTGTATTTAGTAGGAAGAGGAAAAGAGGTTATTGTTTTGGCTTCAGGAAAGAATATCTACCCTGAGGAATTGGAGGAATATTACTTAAAGAGCCCTTATATAAAAGAGATATGTACTACGCATAGACAAGAGAGAATCTTTGGATATCTTAAAGATTCGCTTTTTGCCGTAATAGTCCCGGACTTAGAATATTTTGATCAAAAAAAAGAATTAAATATCTACGGGAAGATCCGCTGGGAATTAGAAACTCTGGGCAAAAAACTTGCCCCCTATCAACATATTATGGGCTTTATACTTACCAGAGAGAAATTGCCTCGGACTACTCTAAAGAAAATTAAAAGATTTGCTGTAAGGCAAAGATATTTACCCGAGGAGCCAGCAAAAGCAGAGGCAATAGTTTTAACTGATGAAGACAAAAAGATTCTGGAAAAAAAAATTGCTCAGAAGATTATTCATTATATCACAAAAGAGGTAAATAGGCCGGTGAATCTCGCTAGCCACTTAGAGATAGACTTAGGAATAGATTCATTAACAAGGGTGGAATTGGGTTTAGGTTTAGAGGCAATTTTTAAGATAAAAATTCCCGATGAACTGCTTTATAAAGCATCCACCGTAAAAGACGTAATTATAAAATTAGAAGAATTGATTGAAGGCACAAAGCCCGAAGCACAAAAAACCAAACAAAGAACCTGGAATGAAATTTTAAAGGAGGCGCCGCAAGAAGAAATAACCAGGAAAATAAAAATTGACTTTGGGTTATATGAAAGCGTGGTTACCTGGTTAATAAAAAATATTTTCTTATTTATTTTCAGGCTCTTCTGGTTTTTGAGAGTCAGAGGAAGCGAGAATTTACCTAAAAAAGGCCCATATCTGATTTGTCCAAATCACGCCAGCTATTTAGATGGCTTATTTATTTTTTTAAATCTTCCGTTTAAAAATTCTCTTAATACCTACTTTTTGGGTTATCAGCCAATTTTTAACCACCCTTTACTTATTTGGGCAAATAAAATATGCCGTCTAATCCCTATTGATATTGATTCTCACTTAACCACAAACATGCAGGCAGTTTCATCTGTATTATCGCATAAAAAAATTGTCTGCGTATTTCCAGAGGGAATGCGCTCTATAGATAAAGAGGTAAAGGAGTTTAAAAAAGGCGCGGGGATCTTGTTAAAAGAATTAGGTATCCCGGTGATTCCGGTATATATCCAAGGTTCACATTATTCCTGGCCAAGAGGAAGTAAATTCCCCCGGCTGCATCCGATAAAGGTTATCTTTGGCCAGCCGCTTTATGCTAAGCAATTAGGGGATGATTACGAAACGATTACCAAGAGATTAAGAGAGGAGGTTTTAAAACTTATCCCTGATCCCTAAAATCAATGCCCAAAAATATTTTGAAAAAGGTAAAGGATATGATAAGATAAGCTTATTATGGAACCTGAAACTGTTTCCGAGCCAATCGGAAAACTGTTTCCGAGCCAATCGGGAAACTGTAATGAGCAGGAAACTATTTCTTGTCAAAAGCCCTCTCAAGCCGGACATTCAGACTGTGCCGCAATTCGTGTTTTTCGTCATTGTGAGGAGCGAACGAAGTG
>JASEHM010000096.1:0-1451 GCA_030018895.1 Candidatus Omnitrophota bacterium | reverse complement strand
CAAACCACTGCCTTCTGGCTTGCAGGGCTCGTAATGACGGTGTTTTTGTCATTATGACACAGTCTAAAATGACAAGGGAGAAGAAATAATGCCTGAACTGCCATGCTTAAAGAAAAGCCCTTTTATTCATTCAATACATATTTAAAAGAAAAATTTGGGGAGCGCGTTCATAGAATAAGTATTGACGCGGGGTTTAATTGCCCAAACATTGACGGAACATTAAGCAGTCAGGGGTGCATTTATTGCAATAACAAAGGATTTGCAAAATATGCAGGCAGTTCTAAAGCAATAAAAGAACAATTAAAAGAATCAATGGCGTTTTATCGCAGGCGCATGGGTATTAATAAATTTATCGCTTATTTTCAGGCTTTCTCCAATACTTATGCTGATATACAAACATTAAAAGAACGATATGACAGCATAAAGGAATTTCCGGATATCGTCGGATTATTTATTTCCACGCGGCCCGACTGCATAGATAAAGAAAAACTTTCCTTAATTGCCCAATATGCAAAAGATTATTTGGTCTGGATAGAATATGGCTTACAAACTACCCACAACCGTATTTTAAAACAGATAAATCGCAGCCATACCTATGAAGATTTTTTAATGGCCTATGAATTAACACGTAAGTTTAATATTAATATTGGAGTGCATGTAATTTTAGGCCTGCCTTCGCAAGAACATAAGGAAATATTAAAAGATGCCCAGCAGCTTGCTAGGCTCGATATCCAAGGAATCAAATTCCACATCTTGCATATTTTAAAAAATACCTTTTTAGAGGCTTTATATAAAGATGATAAAATTCAGCTTTTGGCTAAAGATGAATATGTGAAGATTATCTGTGACTTTTTAGAACGCATACCTGAATCATTTGTTATATTACGGCTTATTTCTTCAGCGCCGCAAGATTATCTTGCGGCGCCCAATTGGATGAATAAAAAAACAGCGCTGATAGAAGAAATAGAGCAGGAATTTAAAAAAAGGGGGGCTCATCAAGGCTGCTTCATCAAAAAGTCCTCCTTAACCTCTTGATAGCTTAAGATGTAAAAAAACGATTGCTGCCTATCTAAAAAGGCTTAAAATAATGGATATGATATTACGAGAATTAAAACCCGGTCAAAAAGGCAAGATTGTAAAAACTTTGGGCTCAGGCTCAATTCATCGCCGAATTTTAGATATGGGCATTATTAAAGGTGTAGAAATAGAAGTAGAGCGAATTGCCCCGTTAGGAGATCCTATTGAGGTTAAGATAAGAGGGTATCATCTTTCCCTTCGTAAAGAAGAAGCGGCCAATATATATGTGGATGTAAAAGAATGAAATAGGCAGCGCGCAGTTAATGTTTAGTCATGGAATAGCCCAAAGGATCTTAGTTGGGCCTTCCAAAATAGGGAGTGGGACTGTTGCGAAATGCTATTTTTCGTCATTTTGAGCGAAGCGAAAAATCTCA
>JASEHM010000095.1 GCA_030018895.1 Candidatus Omnitrophota bacterium | reverse complement strand
CCGCTTAAAGATTGCGGGAATGACACTCTATCAGCTAATTTGGACAGCAATGGTTCATTATAGTTAATTAAATAAAGGTAACTAAAGTAAATACTTTCAAAAAAACAACCCAATACTCTTGCTCTACTAGTTAAGTTTCCTTTATGACGCAGACACGGTTTCTGCCGGATTGCTTTGCTTCATAAAGGCCTTGGTCAGTCCTTTTAATGATTGTTTCTGCATTGTCATTTTGCCTGAATATAGATACGCCAGCGCTAATTGTTACTTTGTATTTATCCTTGATCAAGTGGTTTTCCACATTTTTCCTGACTTTTTCGCTTATAATCAGGCCGTCTTTTAAGGAAGTGCCTCTTAAAAGGATGATCATTTCTTCTCCGCCGTATCTGGCCACTATATCTGATGAGCGCACTGATTTTTTTAAAATATCAGAGATTTCTCTTAATACCAAATCACCTACCTGGTGGCCGTAAGTATCGTTAAAACTTTTGAAGTGGTCAACATCAGTCATTAGGATGCAAAAATTCTTGTTAGGATCTATTCTTGCCAGCTTAATATCGGTTTCCACTAATTGCTTGAAGAATCTTATATTGTAAAGTCCGGTTAAGCCATCAGTTATGGACATATCAAAAAACTTCTGCCTTTCAACTGATATATGTACGAAATTATAAGTTCCTACTACCAAAAAACTCGTCAGCAGTCCTAAAAGCGGGGTAGATACGTTTAGAACAACGCCATTTTTAAAAAGGAAGAGGTTCATTATAAGGTATGCTCCGCAGGCTAAGAATGTAAAGACAGTTTCCCGTAAGGGTTTTTCTCCGAAAATTAAAACTGCCGGCAGCAGGCTTAAAAAGTACAAGGCTAGAATATTTACCCAGTAAGGCAGGGGTGTAAGGAAATTTTTGCTCAGGATGTTGTCTATAGCGGTTGCAATTATTCCTATGCCGGGATATTCCGGTTGTAAGGGGACTGAGCGGATATCATAAACTCCTACAGCTGTAACCGCAACTAAACAGATAGCATTTTTAAAGGACGTAATATCCAGTGTGGTTTTTTTATTTTGTAATATATCATCATAGGCAGCCAAGACATCTAAAAAACCATAGTGTTTAAAGGTTGCTTTCCATTTGCCAACCCAATTAATCAATGCAGTGTTTTTTTTAACAAGGGGGATCTCAAACTGCTCTTTTTCGTTAGATAAAATTATGCGGTTTGATTTTATTTCTTTAATATTAAAACCTGTGTAGTCAGAGGCGATTTTTAGGGCGATGTGCGGATAGATTTTATCCTCAGCAGGAAATATCAGAGGAATTCTTCTGAATGTCCCATCGCTATCAGGGAAAATGTTTATTGAGCCAGTATCCTTTATAACAGAAGAGAGTCTTTTAATGGGATATAAGCTGGTTTTTATATTATAGGTGTTGTTTTGAAAAACAAAAGGAAGGTAGACATTCTTAGAGAGTTTTATTGCCTCGCCAAGAACAATATCTTCTTCTGAGGCAGGTTCGGAAAATATAATATCAAGATAAATTGATTTTGCGCCTAGATTGTTTAAGACCTGTACTATTGCCGCATGCCATGTTCTTTTCCATGGCCAGCGGCCTACTTTGGATATATCGTTATCAGTAATTTCTACAATAACAATATTGGAGCTGGAGGGGATATTTCCCCTTAAGTAGAAGAGCAGGTCGCAGCTTGCCAACTCTATGCGTTTTAAAAAATCTGTTTGAGAAAGAAAAAAGATTATTGAGGCGCTTAGGCAAGCCAACCCTATATTTAAAAAAAAGGATTTTTTAAAGTTCAAATTGCCCTTTTCTAATTCTAAAAGTCATTGCTAAAGGCGATTTTCTTGAAGGGAAGGGTTGGTAAAATCCTTCCCTTTTTTGGTTAGGTTTTTAGGATTAATCCTTGGCTGATACTTCTACAGAAACGGAAAATGTGGTGCCTCGGACGCCTACAATGGAAGTAGGGGTTTTAACCTCAAATTTTGATTTTTCCGAATGCAGCTTCTTTGCCTCAATTAAAATCTCACCCAGTCCTAAATCTAAGAGTGTGTTTTGAGTTTGCTCATTCTTATTTTCTGACAACGCCGTCATTTTTAACTGGCCATTTTCCTTTAGTTCTACAGTAGCGGTTTGAGCTTCTCCGTCAAGATTAATGAGCGCCCATGAATCTTTCCTTGTCCTTATTAAATCGCCCTGGTTTAATTCCATTCCTGTTTTAGCAGCTACCCACTTTTCCTTTCCTATCTTAACTTCTACTGTGCCTTTTGTGTCTGAAATAGCGGCTATGCGTTTTGTTTGTTCAGCAAAGCAGGGTGGAAAAAACCCTAGAATTAATCCCAATACACATACCAATTTAAACACTTTCATCATTATCACCTCCTCAATGCGTGAATTGAGTCCCGCCGTTTTTTGGCGTGACTTTATTATAGTAATCTCCTACTTTAAGTATACCTTAAGTAAAAAGAAAAATCAAGTTTTAATTTTGTCAGGTAGTATACTTGATTGTGTGTAAATGTAACAGTTCAGTGTTCAGAAGTAAATCAGGGTGTCATTCCCGCGCAAGCGGGAATCCGTTATGTAAAGGGGACTGTTGCGAAATAGCCTAAAATAACGATGTCAAGTAATTTGTTTTCTCGTCGGTGATTTAAGTGAAATTTGAATTTTCTCGACGCTGATATGGTATAATGAGGGTATGAAAACTGAAAGGAGTGATTGGGAGAAGAAGCTTCTTAACTCCTTTTGCCGCAGTCGGTTCCAAAAATATTTTTCTTGACAAGAAGGGAATTAAAACTTAATATATATATTACTTTGTTAAAAAACAGGGGTATTTTTGAGATAATTTATCGTAACCTATTGCATATCAACCTATTAATATGATTAATAAAAAAATTTTTTGCTACTGCATAGGTTTTTTCTGGGCTCTTCTTTTTTTTGTTTTTATTCCTCTGCGTTCTTATTCTCAGGCTCCTACGCCGGCGGATATAGAAAGGGTTACCAGGCAAGAAGATATTTTTGATAAAGAGCAAAAGGAAAAAATCGAGCAGGAATTAAAGGCCCCGCCTAAAAAGCCTATTTTTCTAAAACCCGAAGAAAGCGCGGTTGTGAAAGAGGGGCAAAAATTTTTTGTTAAGAAAATAATCCTGGTTGGCTGCGAAAATGTCTCTTTGGAAGTTTTCGCATCAAACACCCAAAAATACGAAAACAAAGAGGTTTCTCTTGCGCAATTAGAGACATTGGCTAAAGGGATTGAGCGCGAGTATTTAAGGCAGGGGATTATCAGCGCGGTATTTGTGCCTCCGCAGGAGGTAAAGGATGATACTGTAACATTGCGGGTGGTAGAGGCAAAGATGGGGAGTTTAGAAATCCAAAAGCATAAATATTTTAAAAAAGAAAGGATAGCTTATTATTGGATTCCTAAGCATGGGAAGGTCTTACGTTACGATGAAATATCAAAGAGCATTCAATTGATGAATAAGAATCCTGATCGCGAAGTAAGGGCAGCTTTGGCAGCCGGCAAAAAACCCGGCACAACTGATGTCATATTGACACCTAAGACAAGTTTTCCGATACATATAACCTCTTCGTATGATAATGAAGGCGCTGCCTCAACCGGAAGATCAAGGGTGGGGGTGGGGTTAAAGTACAACAATTTTTTAGGTTTTGATGACAGCCTTATTTTGGGTGAAAATTTTGGCAGGGATTTTTGTGGAACATACGCATATCACACCTTGCCTGTCAGCCGCGACGGCGCATCATTGATGTATGGTTATAGCCATAGTGAATCAACGCCGACAAAAGATTATACAGTACAGGGGATTAAATCAGAGGCAAAAGGTTATAGTTTTTCCCTGAACCAGGACATATACAAAAAAGATGAATACTTAGGTGAGGTTTCTTTTGGGTTTGATGCTAAAGATAAAACTGCTAAAATAGCTAGCGGGACGATTAACCGTGACAGGCTGCGTATTTTACATATAGGCGGCAGCTTTACCCAGCGCGGCCTCGGATCTAATACCACTGTTTCTTCTAAAATCTCTCAGGGGATTAAGGGATTAGGCGCAAGCAGGGCAGGTAATCCCATGGCATCTAGAAATGCAAAATCAACCTTTTCTAAATTAGAGCTTAATTTGCAGCATAAAAAGGCCTTGCCTTTGAATCTTCAGGCAAGCTTTAAAGTTAAGAGTCAGCTTTCTTCAGGAAGATTGATGTCTCAAGAACAATTTTATCTAGGTGGTATGGATTCAATAAGGGGCTATCCTGCCGGTGATTTTGCAGCGGATAACGCAGTTCAAAGCAACGCGGAATTGCTTATTCCTAGTATTTTTATCCCTGCGAATTGGCGCTTGCCTTACGCAGAAAGTACTTTGCGGGATCAGATTACCTCACTCATTTTTATTGATTATGGATACGGTTTACGAAGAGGCGCTTTGCCGACGGAAAATCGCACAATGGGCTTTTTGGGGATGGGCGCAGGCATACGGGGTAATTTTTTTAATCAGGCATTAGTGCGCTTAGAATGGGGATTTCCTGTTGCGGATGATAGTATAACTGAAGCTGGGCACTCACGTTTTCATTTTTCTGTGGATTTTCAGGAGAAACTTCCTGAGGAGATAGAGCGGATAAAACAGATTATGGAAGAGGAAAATATTAAAAGATGGGCATGGCAATTAGTTAATGTAGAGCTTACCCGTCCTGACAGCAGGGT
>JASEHM010000094.1 GCA_030018895.1 Candidatus Omnitrophota bacterium | reverse complement strand
GATATCTCAAAATACATTTCGCGTCGATAAGTAACGTTTAATTTGGACACGAGTGATATAGGAAAGTATAAAACTTTCCTAATCACTGCGAAAATCGCTTCTAATTCTAAAAGTCATCGCCAAAGGCGATTTTCTTAAAAGGAGGTAAGAGGTGTTAAGGAGATGGTTATTTATTTTAGCCATAGCTATGTTTATAATCCCTGTGTCTTGGGCAAAGGATAAAAGTTTAATACAGATTAAAGGTTCAGATACTATGGTTAATCTGGTTCAGGCTTGGGCTGAGAAATATATGGAGAAGAACCCTAAAGATTTTGTCGCGGTTACAGGCGGTGGTTCTGGCACAGGATTATCAAGCCTTATAAGCGGCACCTGTGATATTGCTATAAGCTCAAGAAATATAAAAGAAAAAGAAATAATGTTAGCTAAACAAAAGGGCATAAACCCTAATGAAATAAAAGTGGCTTTAGACGGCCTTGCGGTTGTGGTAAATCCGTCTAATCCTGTAGATAAACTTACCTTAAAACAACTGTCAGGAATTTTTACCGGGAAAATTTCTAATTGGAAGGAGGTGGGAGGTACGAATAAGAAGATTGTCGTGCTTTCCCGCGAGGTTAATTCTGGAACCCATGTTTATTTTAAAGAGCATGTGTTAAGAATGAATGATCTTGATAACAGGGAAGAATTTGTTTCAAGCGCATTAATGCTCTCATCTTCTCAGGCGATTGCTGATGAAGCAGCTTTAAATCCTGCTGCGATTGGATATTATGGGATGGGATATATATCAAAAAAGCAAAAACCTTTAAGTGTGGCTAAAGACGAAAAGTTAAAATATGAAATGCCTACGATAGAAAATGTTATAAACGGCAGGTATCCTATTTCAAGGCCCCTATTTCTTTATACCAATGGGATGCCGCAAGGCATAGTCAAGAAATTTATAGATTTTATACTTTCCAAAGAAGGCCAGGATATTGTTATGGCAACTGATTTTGTGCCGATTAATAAAACAGGTTCTTAGGTAATGCGTCAGTAAACAGGAGGAGATATTATTACAGAGTTAAGCGAGCGACAATTGCTTTGTCATCCCGAGTAAATTCCGCGAGTCAAGGGATCTAAAAAGAACATAGATTCCTCGACTCGGCCTTCAGGCTGTGTCGCAATTCGTGTTTTTTGTCATTGCGAGGAGCGAACGAAGTGAGCGACGAAGCAATCTCCGACGGTGATAGAGATTGCTTCGGGCCTTCGGCCCTCGCAATGACGGTGTTTTTGTCATTATGACATAGTCTGCTTACGGCCTCGCTTGGAATGACACAGGTTAGCTTTGGCAAGCCTCGCTCGCAATGATAATATTTTAGCAATCTCATAGCTTATAGCTTATAGCTTATAGTTTATAGTTTATAGCTTAAAGCTTATAGCTCAAAGCTTTAAGTTATAAGCTTAATTATGCGCAAACTCAAAGAGTTTATTATTGAAAAACTAATATTAATCTGCGGGTTAGCTTCAATATTTTTTGTGGTATTGATTTTTTTGTTTTTGCTTAAGGAGGGGCTTGCAGTATTTAAGACTGTAAGCCCTTTTAAATTTCTTTTTAGCAGGAGCTGGTATCCGATTTCAGAGCCGCCTCAATTAGGGATACTGCCTCTAATCTTAGGTTCTCTGCTAATTACTGCAGGCGCGGCAATTATTTCTATTCCAATAGGAATAGGCTGTGCGATTTATATAGCTGAGATAGCCCCGTTAAAAGTTAAAGAGGTTCTTAAGGCAGGGATTGAATTATTAGCTGCTATACCAAGCGTTGTTTTAGGGTTTATCGGCATGGTAACCTTAGTTCCATTAGTAAGGACAATGTTTCATTTGCCGACAGGCTTGACTGCTTTATCCGGCTCAATAATGCTGGCATTTATGGCTATGCCTACGATAGTTTCAATTGCCGAAGATGCCCTATATTCAGTTCCAAAAACATATAAAGAAGGCGCCTTTGCCCTTGGGGCAACGCATTGGCAGATGATATGGCGCGTAATGCTTCCTGCGGCGTCAGGAGGCATGCTTGCGGCGATTATGCTTGGGATAGGCAGGGTAATTGGAGAGACAATGGCAGTGATGATGATTACCGGCAATGCCGCGGTTATACCAAATAGCATTTTAATTCCGGTAAGAACATTAACTGCTACTATTGCCGCTGAGATGGGAGAGGCAGTAACAGGAAGCGAACATTATTTTGCCTTGTTTGCTATCGGCATAGTTTTGTTTATTATTAGTTTTGCGATTAATGTAACCGCTGATATACTTTTGCATAAGAGACAGTAATGATAAAAAATCCTTACCGAACGCAAAATATCGCATTTTTCTTTTTATTCTTAGCGACACTTTTAATAGTGATTCCGGTAGGATTAATCGTTGTTCTTATTATTCAAAAAGGATTACCCGCGATTAATTGGCAGTTTCTTTTTAGTCTGCCGCGCCAGGGGATGCGCGCCGGCGGGATATTTCCGGCAATCATAGGGACAATATATTTAGTCGCGGGGGCTATTATTTTTGCGCTGCCAATAGGGCTTCTTGCAGCTGTATATCTAAGTGAATATGCAAAGGACAATCTGCTTACGCGGATTATAAAACTGGCAATTGTTAATCTATCAGGCGTGCCTTCAGTGGTTTACGGGCTTTTTGGCTTAGTCCTTTTTGTTGTATTTTTTAAATTCGGGGCTTCAATTATCTCCGGTTCGCTTACCCTTGGGATTATGATTCTTCCCGTTATTATTACTACTTCCCGCGAGGCCTTAGAAAGCGTACCGTATTCATTCCGTGAAGTAAGCCTGTCTTTAGGCGCGAGCAAATGGCAGACGATAAGGCATATTGTCCTTCCTAATGCTATACCGGGTATATTAACCGGAACCATTCTTGGCTTAGGCAGGGTAGCAGGAGAAACAGCCCCGATTCTTTTTACAGTTGCGGCCTTTTATTTGCCGCAGCTGCCTAAATCTATTTTTGATCAGGTTATGGCGCTGCCGTATCATCTTTATGTTATTTCAACACAAGTGCCCAATGTTGATGAAAAAATGCGTTATGGAACGGCGCTTGTCTTATTGGCGCTTGTCTTATTTATGAATTTAGTAACAGTAATTATACGTTATAAATTTAGAAAGAAAAAGAAATGGTAAATTCTTATGACGCAGATAAAATTTAACATAAAAGGCCTTAATATCTGGTTTGGTTCTATATATGCCTTAAGGCAGATAAGTATGGATATTTTAGCTAATGAAATTTTAAGCGTGATTGGGCCTTCAAACAGCGGCAAGACAACTTTTTTGAGGATGCTCAATCGTTTAAACGATTTAAGCCAAAATTTTAGAATGAACGGAACAGTAATGCTTATGGGTAGAGATATCAGGGGTATCGATGCGGAATTATTGCGCAAAAGAGTAGGTATGGTATTTGCTCTTCCGCTAGTGCTGCCGTTATCTATTTTTGATAATACAGCTTATGGCCTGAGAATGCACGGCATAAAAAATATGAAAATCTTAAAGAATAAAATAGAAGAATCTTTAAGAGAGGCGCATCTTTGGGAAGAGGTAAAGGATAGGTTAGATGAGGAAGCCTTTAAATTATCCGGAGGTCAGCAGCAACGTTTATGTATCGCCCGGACATTAGCGGTTGAACCAGAAGTGATTTTATTTGATGAGCCTTGTTCCGGGCTTGATCCTATATCCACCGCTAAAGTAGAAGATACTATGGTTAAACTGAAACAAAAATACACCGTAGTTTTGGTAACTAATAATGTAAAGCAGGCTGCCAGGGTGGGGGACAGGACAGCTTTTTTTCTAAACGGCGAACTTATTGAATTGGATACGACGGATAAAATTTTTACTGTTCCGAAGGATAAGCGCACGGACGACTATATTAGAGGAAAATTTGGATAATCCTATAATTATAACTAAAAACCTGAATTTTTGGTACGGCGCCTTTCATGCTCTTAAAAACATAAATTTAAACATGAAGGCAAATAAGATTACAGCTATAATCGGGCCTTCAGGGTGCGGTAAATCAACCTTGCTTCGCGTCTTTAACCGGATGAATGATTTAATTGAAGGTGTGCGCGCAGAAGGAGAGGTGTTGATTGATGAGATGAATATCCTTAATAATAAGGCGGACTTAGTGGTTTTACGTAAAAGAGTAGGGATGGTGTTTCAGAGGCCGAATCCGTTTCCATTGTCTGTTTACGAAAATATCGTCTTTGGAAAAAGAATTCATGCTGCGGTTGAGGCAAGGGATCAACTAGATGAAATTGTTGAGAAGAGTTTAAAAAGCGTTTCTTTGTGGGAGGAATTAAAAGACAGGCTTAATAAATCCGCTTTAAGATTATCGCTGGAACAAAAGCAGAGATTATGCATTGCAAGGCTTATTGCTGTTAAACCGGATGTGTTGTTAATGGATGAACCTTGCTCTACCTTAGATCCGCAGGCTACCTCAAGGATTGAAGAGCTGATGCATGAGCTAAAAAATAATTATACTATAATAATAGTTACTCATAATATGCAGCAGGCAGCGCGTGTCTCAGACGATACCGGTTTTATGCTTTTAGGCGAGTTGATAGAATTTAAAAAGACGCAGGAAATATTTACTGCACCATTTGATAAACGCACAGAAGACTACATTACCGGAAGGTATGGATGATACATCACTTGTGTCCAAATTAGACGTTACTTATCGACGCGAAATGTATTTTGAGAT
>JASEHM010000093.1 GCA_030018895.1 Candidatus Omnitrophota bacterium | reverse complement strand
TATGTTTTCTTGCGGTGTATAGTATCGCGAGGAAGCTTAAGCTAAATAAAGAATTATCATATTTTTGCGCAGCCTTATTTATTCTAATCCCTAATTTTTTTAAACAATTGCAGATTGCTTATGTTGATGTTATGGTAGCCGGCTTATTTCTCTCAGGGGTAAACTTTTTATTTCTCTTAAAAGAATCATTTACTCTTTCCAATGTATTAATGTACAGCTTAAGTATGGGATTGTTAATAGGGGTTAAAACTATTGCCTTGCCGTATAGCATTGTGTTATTTTTGCCTTTTGTTTATCTATGTTTTATACATTCGCCCCCGCTCTTTAAAGCGCAGGGGAGGAGCTTCATAAGTTATAGGAGAGCCTGTTTATTCATTTTAGCAGCAGCTATTATTATTTTTCTCGGAGGGTTTAGTTATATAAGGAATTTTTTTCAAACAGGAAATCCGTTATATCCGCTGAATTTTAAAATCTTTGGGGCCAAAATTTTTAAGGGCGTAATGGATATGAGTATTTACCGGGCTCATTTTAGAATAGAAGATTATAAAATTAGCAAATTATTATTTCATGAAGGCCTTGGCTTGCAGACACTGCTTTTTGTCCTGCCAGGAGTATTTTTAGGCTTGCCTGCTGCGATAATAAAGAGAAAAGGCAATAGCCATGCCAGGCAGGATGATCCTTCATTGGCTTTAGCGTATTTTCTGATTATCCCTATTTTTATTTATTTAATTTACAGGTATGTAATTCCTTTGCCAAATTCGCGTTATCTATATTCTTTATTAGGAATTGGGATGGTAATAGGATTTTATGCGTATGATTCTTTGAAGGTCCCTAAAAAAAATATACGAATTCTAATAGCTTTATGTGTTTTTGGCTCTATGTTTGAGTTAGCTAAAAAACAGGAGTTATTAGTTTCAGCAGTGTTAACCTTTTTACTCTTTTTAATACTGCTGTTTTTTAGGGAAATTATTGATAATTTTGTAGATTCCTCGGCTCGGCCTTTAGACTGCGTCACATTAATGCGTCATTCCCGCGAAAGCGGGAATCCACGACGGAGAATTTTGGATCCCCGATTAAAGCATTCGGGGATGACAAAAGCTTGTCGTCGAGACCATTTTTATGTGACCCAATCTGCTTGTGGCCTCGCTCGGAATGACACAGGTGGGGTAGGTAGGAGAATTGCCTGTTTGCGCAGCGCAGTAGTTATTTTGTTTATTATAGTTATTATACTGGCTGCATTGTTTGGGTTCAGACAGGATTATATAAAAAATGAGTATCCAAGATACGCAAAGATGGTAAAATACTCTCATTTCTGGCCAGAGGCAATAGCAGCATGGATTTGGGTTAATGAAAATACTACAGGAAATAATATTGCTTATATTGGCAGGCCTGTGCCGTTTCCTCTATACGGGACTAATTTTAAGAATAATGTTTATTATGTTTCTGTAAATGAAATAGACCCGGTAAAATTACACTCTTTTCCTGACGGTTATTACAAATGGGGGATGGGATTTTTAAGCGTGCATGAAAGTTTCCAAAAAGAGCATAATTACAGAAGCAGGGCTGATTATTCTCTATGGATTAGGAATCTCCTAAGGCGTAAAACAGATTATCTTTTCGTTTATTCACTGCATCAGGCAGAAAGAACAGAATTCCCTATTGAGGATGCCTGGGCAAAGGAGAATCCTTCGAGATTTCGCCTTGTTTTTAGTAATGAAGCTGTACATATCTACCAGGTAAAACAATGAAACTTTCTATTATCATTCCTGCTCATAACGAAGAAGAAAATATTAAAGATGTTATTAGCAGAATAGAAGAAAAGGTGCAAATTTCGCATGAAATTATTGTGGTTAATGACCATTCTTCTGATTCTACCGGGCTTCTTGTGGAGGGGCTTTCAAAAAAAATCAGTAATATAAAATTAGTGGAAAATAGGTTTAAAAAGGGTTTTGCAAATGCCCTAAAAGCCGGTTTTTATAGTGCCGGCACAGATGTTTTAGTTGTGGTTATGGCTGATCTTTGCGACGATTTATCCACAATAGATAAGATGTATGATAAGATAACAGAAGATTATGATCTTGTCTGCGGGGGGAGATATATTAAGGGAGGGAGGCGTTTAGGCGGCCCAAGGCTTAAAGGCATTTTTTCTTGTTTTGTAGGCAGGTCTTTACATTATTTAATAGGAATTCCTGTATATGATATTGCCAATGCCTTTAAGATGTATAAAAAAAAGGTGATAGACAATATAAACATTCAATCAAAGAGTTTTGAGATCTCAATGGAGATAGCTCTTAAGGCATATTATTTTGGGTTTAAGCTCGCAGAGATACCTACTATTTGGAGAGAAAGAATAAAGGGTAAATCTAATTTTAAAATTTTTAAGTTATCATCAAATTATCTGAAATTATATTTCTATGCAATATTTATGAAATTGCGCAAGAGCCTCCTGCCTAAGACGGCAGCAATGCCTAGGAAGTATCCGCAGCAGATTAAAAATATACTCCTTTTGCGCGATGATAGGTTTGGGGAGTTCCTGCTTAATATCCCTGTTTTTCGCGCTATAAAGGAAACATTTGGCAATGCCAAGCTAATCGTGGCAGTAAATCCTTATGTGAAAGAGCTGGCTTTAGCCATTCCTTTTATAGACGAGGTAATTGAATGGGAAAGAAGAAGTTATTCGCTGCAGGAGAAATTTAATTTTATTAATCTTTTAAGAAGTAAGCATATTGATATGTCAATAATGCTTAATCCTTCTAAAGAGTTTAATATCTATACGTTTCTGGCGGGGATTCCTGTAAGGATAGGTTATGGCCGTAAATGGGGGTTTCTTCTTACCCATAAAATAAAGGATTTAAAACACTTAGGCTTAAAACATGAGATAGAATATAATCTTGAATTAGCTGGTTTAGCCGGAGTAAAGGCGCATGATTTAACGCGGGATTTAGCATTGACTTTAAAGATTAATAATGATATATTTAACAAATTTAATATTAAGGCGCAGGAACATTTAATTGTCCTCCATCCTTCAACCAGCGACCAGGTAAAACAATGGCCAAAAGAGAATTTTCTTAAGTTGGCCAAGAGGCTTATTGCAGAATTAAAGATATGCCTCGTTATAATCGGCACAAAAGAAGAGCTATCTAAAGAAATAGAATCTTATAATAATTTAGGCCCAAACTGTATAAATTTAATAGGAAGAACCAACTTAGTTGAGCTGGCAGGGGTATTAAAAAAAAGCAAATTATTAATCTCCGGTGATAGTGGGCCAGTGCATTTGGCAGGGGCAGTAAATATCCCGGTTTTAGCGATTTTTAAAAGCAGTGTTTCAGGAAAGTGTTCCCGCAGGTGGGGGCCGGTTTCTAAGGGGAGCATGGTAATTGAGAATGATGGTCTTTTAAGTATCACGGTTGGAGATGTTTTTGTTAAAGTAAAAGACATGTTGGAGAACAGTTCAACGTTCAGAAGTAAATCAGGGTGTCATTCCCGCGCAAGCGGGAATCCAGAGAGGGTATGACAGAATGGATGCCCGTTTTCACGGGCATGACAAAAACGGGAGGCGAGAACTTCTGGAAGCTGAACTGTTACCATGTTGGAGAAAGGGCATGTATAAAAAGATATTAATTATAAATCCATTTGGGATCGGAGATGTATTATTTACTACGCCTGTAATACGGATGTTAAAGGAGGCATTTCCAGGGGTAAAGATAGGGTATCTTTGCAATTGCCGCAGCGCCCCTTTATTAGCAAATAACCCTTATGTTGATTTTGTTTTTATGTACGAAAGGGATGAATTTGAGGCAGTACGTAAAACCTCATTTTTAGGTTGGGTAAAAAAATATATATTATTTTTGGGACAGATTAAAAAAGAACGTTTTGATTTAGTATTTGACTTTTCTCTGAATGCGCGGTTTAGTTTTTTTAGCTGGTATGCCGGGATAAAAAAAAGAATCGGCTATGATTTTAAAAAACGCGGCAGGTTCTTAACTGAAAAAGTTAAATTAACAGGTTATAATGATAAGCATATTGTGGAATATTATGTCGATCTCCTAAAGTATGCTGGTATAACAAAATCAGGAAACATCCCGGACATTCAGTTGGATATTAAAGAAGAGGATAAATTAAGAGGGATTGAGATTTTATCTAAAGAGAATATAGGAGAGAGTGATATCCTCGTAGGTATGATTCCTGCGGCAGGAAGGAGCTGGGGAGAAAAGGCAATTTTTAAACATTGGCCTGCAGAGAAATTTGCCTGTCTCGCGGATAAAATGATTGAAATTCTTGGCGTAAAGGTTATAATACTGGGAGATGATCTTGAGCAGAGTATCGCAAAAAAGGTAATTGTTAATATGCGTCATCAGCCGCTTGATCTTACAGGTAAAACCTCATTAAGGGAACTGGCAGCTATAATGAGTAAAATGAGATTGATTGTTACAAATGACGGCGGGCCCTTGCATATTGCTGTAGCCTTGGGAGTAAAAAGTGTTTCTATATTCGGCCCTGTGGATGAAAAAGTTTATGGCCCGTATCCAAAATTAGATAAACATATAGTGGTAAAAAAAGATTTTCCCTGCCGGCCTTGTTATAGGAATTTTCGTTTTCCAGGCTGTTCCTATGAGCAGAGATGCATTAAACAGATAGCCGTGGAGGATGTTTTTGCAAAATGCAAATTGCTTCTGGAATTTTTTCACTCGTGTCCAAATTAGACGTTACTTATCGACGCGAAATGTATTTTGAGAT
>JASEHM010000092.1 GCA_030018895.1 Candidatus Omnitrophota bacterium | reverse complement strand
CACGGGCATGACAAAAACGGGAGGCGAGAACTTCCGGAAGCTGAACTGTTACAATACAAGACTATTTATATAATGCCTTTTATTAATAAGGTGGATATTACTAACGAGGCATACACTGCCAATAAATACCGCATCTACAGGCCGACATTAGAGACAGATGTTACTAAGGCAGTTAAAGATAGGTTTTTTTTTGATGGGGGCCTTAAGCCGGCGAAGGAGGAGGGTGCAGACCTTCTTCTAAAAGGGGAACTGATTGAATACCGCAAGGATCCTGTAAGATATGATGATAATGATAATGTGACTGAATACCGCATTAATATAATTGTTAACATTATTTTGATGGATAATCTGACCCCCAATAAAATGGTTTGGCAGGAAAATGGTTTTACCGGTAATGCCTCATATTTTACCACAGGCACTAACGCAAAATCCGAAGATACCGCTATAAATGACGCCCTTTCAGACCTTGCAGCCAGGATAGTTGAGAGAACAGTGGAACAATGGTAAGAAATGACCTACCTTTTTATTGGCCGGGACAAGCCATTCAAAGAAGAAAAATTAAAATCCCTTAAAGTCAAATTCCTAACTAAAGAATTAGAGCAATTTAATCTGGATACGCTTTATGCCAAAGAAATAACCCCAAAACTCTTGCAGGAAAAACTGCTCTGCTTGCCTGTAAAAACCCCAAAAAGGATTGTAATTATAAAAAGGGCTGAAGAATTAAAACAAGACGTTAAGGATTTTATTATTAAATTTGCAGTCTCGCCGTATCTACATGCGTTCCTTGTTTTAGATATAGATAACCGAGAAAAGGCGCAAGATTTTATAAACTGTTTATTGAAATATTCTGAGGTTTATCAATGTAGAGAGATAAGGGATTTAACTGCATTTGATTTGGCTGAAGAAATAAATTCCCGTAGGCCAGAGGCTGCTTTAAGAGGCTTGAATTATCTTCTTGAACGAGGCCAAAAGCCGGAATTAATTTTAGGTGCTTTAAGGCATGCCTGTCTAAAAGATAATAGCATCTCAAACAGGGAAACAAAAAATAAACTTAAACTCTTGCTTAATTGTGATTTAGAGATAAAAACCGGCAGGCTAACACCTTCTTTTGCCTTGGAGAAACTTATAATAAGCCTATCCTGGGTTGGGGAGTAGATGAAAAGATTTCTAACCCAATTTAGCAGCCTTAGCAAACCTCTTTGCTAAGCGGGATTTTTTCCGGCTGGCTGTAGAGGGATGGACAACCCTTTTTTTCGCTGCTTTATCAAACTGGGAAAACACCTTTTCTAAAAAGGCCTTTGCTTCGCTAACTTTTTTTTCTAATAAGAGTGCCTGGAATTTCTTTATTGTTTTTTTAAGCTGCTGCTTGATCGTTAAATTATGCAGATGTCTTTTTTTATCAACGCGCTGTTTTTTTAGAGATGTTTTACGTCTAGGCATTGGCTGCTCCTTCGTATAATAAGTTTTACGCCGATAATTAACAAAAAACCTTAATTTTCATTATTTATACCATAATTAACCGTATATGTCAATAAAATTAGGTTCTTTCGTAATTAGCTTGAAAAAAATGTCATTGTCCGGCTTGACCGGACAATCCAGGAGTCTGTCTCTTTGGATTCCCGCTTTCGCGGGAATGACAGGAACCTGAATAGAAAAGGCGAAGAATGATATTGGTAAACGATGTTTTTTTATTTCCCCTTTATTATCAAAGACTTATGCAAATACTATTAAGTTATTAACGAATGACTCTAAAATTACACAGCAGTTCCCACCACGGTATTGCCAAATCAGCCGGTATAATTGGTTTTGCTACATTTTTTTCCCGGGTCTTAGGATTCCTGCGCGATATAATTATTGCCCGGCTATTTGGCATATATCTTTATGCCCAGGCATTTGTGATTGCCTTTCGTATCCCGAATCTCTTTCGCGATTTAGTGGGTGAAGGCGCTTCTAATGCCGCATTTGTTCCGGTTTTCAGCGAATACGCTGCCAGGCGCACAAGAGAAGAATTCTGGGAATTAGCCAATGTCGTATTAAACCTTCTTTTGATTACGCTTATGTTAATTACCATACTGGGGATAATATTATCTCCGGTTATCGTCCGTTTAATAGCCCCGGGATTTATTGCCTCTCCTGAGAAACTTATAGCCACAATCAGATTAACCCGCATAATCTTTCCTTATATTTTACTGATTAGCCTTGCAGCCTATGCTGCGGCAATATTGAACACCTTAAAACATTTTGCGATTCCCAGCTTTGCCCCGTGTCTTTTGAATATTTCTATAATTGCCTTTAGCCTTATTTTTGGCGAAGGCCTAATTGGATTGGCCCTGGGGGTTTTGATAGGCGGAGTTTTGCAATTAGCGATTCAAATTCCTGTTCTTTACAAAAAAGGTTTTAGGTTAAAACTTTTCAGGCAGTTTAAACATCCGGCAGTAAGAACCATAGGCATTCTAATGCTGCCGCGGATCTTTAGTTCCTGCATATATCAGTTAAACAATTTTGTAGATTCAATATTTGGTTCTTTATCTTGGGTAGTAGGCGAGGGCGGGGTTGCGGTTTTGTATTTTTCCTACAGGTTGATACAATTCCCTTTAGGGGTATTTAGCAACGCGCTTTCTCAGGCAATTTTGCCTACGCTTTCCTGTGAGGCGTTAGAGCAAAACACGGACAATCTAAAACGCACGCTTTCCTGGGGCCTGCGCGCTACTTTTTTTGTAATGCTTCCTGCCTCTGCCGGCTTTATGATTTTGGCCCGTCCTATCGTATCAATCCTTTTTGGAGGCGGAAAGTTTGATTTAAATTCAAGCTATCTTACCAGCGAGGCATTATTTTTTTACAGCATCGGTTTGTTTGCCTATAGCGCAAACAAGATAATACAGGCAGGGTTTTTTAGCCTTAAAGACACAGTTACCCCTCTAAAGATAGCAGTGATTGCCCTGGTAATGAATATAATCTTAAATTCCATACTTATGTTTCCTCTAAAGATTGGCGGGCTGGCATTGGCTACATCCATATCCGGGATAATCAGCTTTTTTATTTCAGGCTTTTTATTGCATAAGCGGCTGGGCGGTTTTAATACAAAAGAGCTTGTTTTTTCTTTTGGCCGCATGCTTTTAGCGAGCCTGTGTATGGCTGGGGTTTGTTTTCTTGTTTCCTTAAAGAATATTGCCTTAGAAAATATCATCCTTTCAAAAGCCTTAAACCTTTCCATCTTAATTTTCTTAGGTGTTTTGTCTTATATTATTTTCTGTTTTCTTTTTAAAGTCAAAGAAATGCAGGAGTTATGGAAATGGCTAAGAACCATTTTTTAATTTCTTTAATCCCTCAAGGATGCGGTGTTTATTTAATGAAGGATAACTTAAATAATGTTATCTATATTGGCAAGGCCAAATCATTAAAAAAACGCCTGAGTTCCTATTTTAAAAATGGACTTAACCCTAAAACCTCTGCTTTGATGTCGTGTGTTTGCGATATAGAATATAGGCTGTGTCCTACTGAGGCTATAGCTTTATTGCTTGAGCGTAAACTTATCAAGCAGTATAGGCCTAAATATAATGTGTCTTTGCGTGATGATAAAAACTTTCCTTTTGTTAAAATTACTTATGAGGAATTTCCTGTCATTTATATTACGCGCAGAAAAGAAGAAGATCGCGCAATGTATTTTGGCCCTTATACCAATGTTAAATTGTTAAAGCAGGTTTTAGTAATTATTCGGCGTTGTATTCCGTATCGTTCCTGTAAGAGACTGAGGCAGAAGGCCTGTATTTATTACCGCCTCAGGTTTTGTCCATGCCCTTGTGTTGGCAAAATTAGCAAGGAAGGGTATACTAAAAATATTGAAAATATACGGTTGATTTTAGAAGGCAATACTGATGAGTTGGCTAGGAGATTATCCGAAGAGATGGATTTAAAAAGCAAGACGCAAAGATTTGAAGAGGCAGCCAAAATCAGGGACCAGATAGAGGCCTTAGCTGTAATGACTGAAGGTTCAGGCAGCTTTAGCTCTAAAAATGGATTATGGGATTTAAAGAGTTTGCTACAATTAAAAAAGATACCTTATGGAATTGAGGCGTTTGATATATCTAATATATCAGGCAAAGAAGCTGTAGGCTCAATGGTGAGTTTTTATAAGGGGTTGCCGGATAAAAGCTCTTACCGGCGTTTTCGCATCAAAACAGTACAGTCAATAAATGATTATAAAATGTTAGCTGAGATAATCAGGCGGCGTTACGCAAGATTAATCCGGGAGGGAGGGGTCTTTCCTGGTTTAGTGCTTATTGATGGAGGTAGGTCGCATCTTTTATTTACGCAGAAAGAACTTAAAAAGCTTGGCCTAGATATCCCTTTGGTAAGTATTGCTAAGAGGCAGGAAAATATTTATATTATTAATAAAGAAAACGCCGGTAAGAGCAAGGCAGCAGTCATAAGATTAAATGCCAATACCCCAGCCTTAAATTTAATCCGTTACATTCGCGATGAAGCGCATAGGTTTGCCTTGAGGTATCATCATATATTGCGCAGAAAAAAAATAATTGGTAATAGTACAGCAGCGCACAATTATCTTGACACTTGCTCCTTGTAACTAGTCAGTGAACGGAAAGCCTGTTGGTATGTCATTCCCGCGAAAACGGGAATCCAGATAACTGGGTTCCCGATAAAAGATTTCGGGAATGACAATTGCCTCTGTTTATTGATTGGTTACTGCTCCTCTTAGGGTAATGTCAAATAAATTGTGTAAATTCTTTTAAAGGTTTCACTTGCCATTTGG
>JASEHM010000091.1 GCA_030018895.1 Candidatus Omnitrophota bacterium | reverse complement strand
ATGACATTAGAAATTAATGTTACAGGGTACTAGCAGCTAATTTGGACAGCAATGATTTATGTATAAAAAACAGAATGAAGCTTTTTCCCGCCTTAAGGTAGGGCGAATGTCCAAAATAAGGAAAAGTTTAAGGTTTTCTTTTTTAGACGGGGTGTTTGCTTCTTGTATGAGCGGCTTGACTACGGATTATATTAGCCCTTACGCGCTTACATTAAATGCGACAAATAGCCAGATTGGTTTCTTAAGCGCCATTCCCAATATCAGCTCTTCCTTAGCGCAATTAGGGTCTGCTGACCTTGCTGAAAAATTAAAGAGCCGTAAAAGGGTTATTAAGCTCTTTGTATTTTTGCATACACTAATGGCTTTGCCGATTATCTTTCTGCCTTATTTGTTTAAGACGCATCAAGCAATATTTTTAATAATCTTTGTTACTTTATTTACCAGCCTTAATGCCTTTGCTATACCTGTGTGGGCGTCTTTACTGGCAGATTATGTGCCTTTTAAATCCAGGGGAAAATATTTTGGCTGGCGAAATAAGGCCTTAGGCATAGTTACTATCTTAAGCGCTTTTTTAGCCGGAGGCATTTTATATTTATTTAGATACAATGTCTTAAAGGGATTTTTGATTATCTTTAGCCTCGCCTTTGTTTGCAGAAGTATCTCCTGGTATTTTTTAACGCGAATGTATGAGCCTGTTTTTAAGGTTAAAAAAGAGGTGTATTTTAGTTTTTTTGATTTTATTAAACGCGCCAGAGAATCAAACTTTGTGAAATTTGTCGTGTTTGTAGCGCTCCTGAATTTTTGCGTAAATTTAACAGCGCCGTTTTTCTCGGTCTTTATGCTTAAGGATTTAAAATTTAGTTATCTTACTTATACTTTTGTGGTAACTACAGTTTTGATCTTTCAGATATTTAGTTTTAATCGTTGGGGGGTTCATGCAGATAGGGTTGGCAATGTTAAGGTTTTAAAATTTACCTCTTTAATTATTGCCAGCCTTCCTTTTTTCTGGATTATTAACCAGAATCCGATATATTTTGTTTTTATTCAGGCAATTGCAGGGTTTGCCTGGGCAGGGTTTAATCTTTGCGCCACAAACTTTATTTATGACGCAATAAACTCAGAAAAAAGAATGCGCTGTATAGCTTATTTTAGCGCCTGTGTTGGCATGGCCTCATGTCTGGGCGCGCTTTCAGGGGGGTATTTAGTAAATGCCTTGCCTGTATTCCTTGGTTATAAGATTTTAAGTTTATTCCTTGTTTCCGGGATATTAAGGTTTTTTGTGGTTTTTTTGCTCTCGCAAAGGATAAGAGAAGTAAGAAAAGTATATAAAATCAGTAGTAGAGACCTATTTTACAGTGTTGCGGGAATAAAACTTGCATCGGGTATTACTCAAGAACCGCGCCAGGTTTTAGATTAGTGCATTGTAACATAAATTCTTGATAGTTTGTCATTACCCGACTTGTTCGAGGAATCTATAAATGCTCTTTGGTATCTGGATTGTCCGGTCAAGCCGGACAATGACAACGAGCTATTAAAAACTAATGTTACAATGTACTAGGCTTAAAATGCAGAGTATTAAAGGATTGAATTTAGAGGAATTAGAAAATATCTTAAAGGCATGGAATGAGCCGTCTTTTCATGCCCGGCAAATTTTCTCCTGGATTTATAAAAAGGGGGCTGTTGATTTTAGTATGATGAGTGATTTGCCTTTTGTTTTAAGAGAACAATTAAAAAAGGATTTTTGCTTTTCTGATTTAAAGCCGGTTAAAGTTTTTAAATCAAAAGACGGAACAAAAAAATTACTCCTTGCATTAAAAGATAAAAATTTTATTGAGGCAGTCAGCATACCTGCGAAAAACAGGCTTACCGGTTGTATTTCTACGCAGGTAGGCTGTAGGTTTAGCTGTAAATTCTGCGCAAGCGCCAGATTAGGCTTTAGGAGAAATTTAAGCACCCAGGAGATGATTGATGAGATTTTATGCCTAAAAAATAATTCTCTTGATAGAAAACTTACCCACTTTGTGTTTATGGGGATAGGCGAGCCATTAGATAATTATGATAATGTGATAAAAACTATTAGAATTGTGAATTCAGCTGAAAGCCTTAATATTGGAAGCCGGCGTATCACCATATCCAGCTGTGGATTAATTCCTCAAATGAAAAGGCTTTCGGGTGAGGGCTTACAGATAGAGTTGTCTATTTCTCTGCATGCAGCAGATAACAAGACAAGGTCAGGCCTTATGCCGGTAAATAAAATCTATCCTTTAGAGGATCTACTTTGTGCTTGCAAAGAATACATCGTAAAAACTAGGCGCCAGATAACTTTTGAATATGTTTTAATTAAAGGAGTAAACTCAAAAATACAGGATGCCTTAAATTTAGCCAGAATATTAAAAGGCCTAAAATTATGCAAGATTAACCTTATCCCTGCTAATTCAATAGCTGAACTTCACATAGAACCTGCGGGAAAATTAGAAACTTTGTTATTTAGAGATTGTCTTTTAAAAAAAGGCATGAATGTAACCTTAAGAAAGCCCTGTGGCAGAGACATTGAAGCCAGTTGCGGCCAATTACAATTAAGATATCATTGCTGTCCAAATTAGCTGCCAGAGTGTCATTCCCGCAATCTTTAAGCGGGAATCCACGACGAGAAAAAATCTGGATACCCGCTTTCGCGGGTATGACAAATTTGATATCTCAAAATACATTTCGCGTCGATAAGTAACGTCTAATTTGGACACGAGTGTTAAGATATGAAAAACCATAGCTGTAAATTTTTAAAGATAATTTTACTCTTTACTCTATGCTTTCTACTCTTTAGCTTTTTACTGGGCTACGTTAAGCGCGAAATCAAAAACATAGATTCTCGCGGCAAGAATATTATCTGTTTTGGGGACAGCCTTACCTTTGGATATGGCGCAGAACAGGGAGAAGATTATCCTAGCGCATTATCTAAAATGACAGATATCCCGGTAATTAATGCCGGGCTAAATAGCGATACCTCAAGCGCAGGGCTAATCCGCATTGAGGCTGATGTATTAAATAAAGAACCGCTCTTAGTAATTATTGAGTTCTGCGGGAATGATTTTTTAAAAAAGATCCCTCAGGAAGAAACAATTAGAAACATTGAAAAAATGATTGATCTGTGCCTTCAAAAAAAAGCAATGGTGGCTTTGGTGGATATCAGCGCAGGGATGTTTTTTAAAGAATATTGCGCTGCATTTAGCAAGCTCAGCCGTGCTAAAAAAATAATATTTATTCCGGCAGTATTAAGTAAAATACTTACCAATCCGGGAATGAAAAGCGATTTTCTGCATCCTAATGCAGCAGGATATATTTTGGTTGCCCAGCGCATATATAAGGCAATAAAACCCTATCTTACGCAGACAAAGGACATATTAACCAAAGAAGACATGGGAAGAAAATGAGAAAACTAATCTTGTTTCTCGTAATATTTATTTTATCTTGCCGCTAATCTTAAAGGCAGAGGAGCAATCTTTAACCTTAGATGAGGCGCTGGCTATTGGCTTAAGGGATAATCGGGATATTCTGCTTAAGGAAGCGGATATCAAGAAGGCGAAAAAGAAAATCGCTGAGGCTGAATCCGGGCTTTTCCCCGCGTTAAGTTTTACTGGCAAATGGACAGATACAACAGGCTATTACGCAAAAGATTTAAGCCAGGCTGCTGCTTTAGTTAATCTAAAACAATACCTGTATAAAGGCGCCAGGGTAATTAATACCATCTCCCAAGATAAATATAAATTAGAGGTTTCCCGCTCCCTTTTAGATAAGGCCAAATTAGAGCTGATCTTAAATATGGAAAAGGCATTTTTACTCTGCTGCTTGCCTTTGAATTCACTGATCTTAATAAAGATATTTTGGAAAATACAGAGGAGCACCTTGATTCTATCAAGGAACGTTATAAAAACGGCCAAGCCTCTGAATCAGATATCTTAAATATAGAGGCATCTTTAAAAAATGTTTGGGAGGCTTATCAGGTATCTTTAAATCAATTGGAAGCAGGCCAGGCCTTATTAAATAATTTATTATATTTAAAGGAAGATGTTAGAATAAAACCAAATGCCCAATTTAGGTGTGAAGCTAAGGAAATTGCTTATGATGAGGCATTTTTAAAGGCCTTAAGCACGCGGCCGGAAATAAGACAATACCAGGCGTAGGCACAGGCAGATAAAAAGGCGCTTGAAATTGTCAAAGCTGATAATCGGCCAAGTATTTATGCCTCCTGGGATTATTATAGCTGCTCACGCAATGCTGCTATGGTTAAAGGATGGAATGATTATAATGTTATTGGCCTGACATTTTCCTGGCCGATATTTTACGGTTGGTTAACCAGCTCAAAGGTAGAGCAGGCGATTATTGACTTAAAGCAAACTCAGCTGATAAAAGAAAAAACAGTAAAAGATATTGCTTTAGAATTAAAAACTGCCTACATTTCATTAAAAAATGCTGTTGTTAAATTTAAAAGCGTTGAGGCAGATTTGATCCTATATAAAGATAATCTTAACACAGCAGAAGAAAAATATAACCAGGGCCAGGTAAGCATCCTTGATAAAAATGACGCAGGCCTAAAATACAAAACAGCCATATTTAATAAAAATGAGGTGATTTATGATTATATTATTGCTAAGGAAAGTTTTAATAAGGCTCAAGGAGGGATTTAATGCAAAAATCAAAAAGTACAGTAACAGTTCAGTGTTCAGAAGTAAATCAGGGTGTCATTTCCGCTCCGGTTTTCACGGGGGTAAACTCCAGCGGGAAGGGCCAGAGAGGGTATGACAGAATGG
>JASEHM010000090.1 GCA_030018895.1 Candidatus Omnitrophota bacterium | reverse complement strand
TTTTAGGTTTTAGGTTTTAGGCTGGTGGCAGCTGAAAAATCGTACTACGAACTACGAACTATTTAATTAAGTATAGCATATAAAAAGCCATTTGTCAAGGAAAGCACTTTCTTTTTTGTAGGTCTTTGCAGGACAAAGAGTTATGAGCCTAAAAACCAGTGAATAGTTTTCTCTAGCCCTTGTTTTAACTCTATTTTAGGCTGCCATTTAAGCAGATTTTTTGCCTTAGAAATATCAGGCTGACGCTGTTTAGGGTCATCTTCTGGCAGAGGTTTATAGATTATTTTACTTTTTGTAGCGGTTAATTGTGTAATAAGTTTGGCTAATTCTAAAATTGTAAACTCATTAGGATTCCCTAAATTTATCGGCTCATTTATCCGGCAATGCATAAACCTGAATATACCTTCTATTAAATCATCAACATAACAGAAACTTCTCGTTTGGTTCCCTTTACCATAGACAGTCAGAGATTTATTATGCAGCGCCTGATAAATAAAATTAGGTACTACCCTGCCATCGCTTGCCTTCATCCGTGGGCCGTACGTATTAAAGATACGCACGATCTTCGTATCAATTTTATGCACTCTATGATATGCCATAGTAAGGGCCTCAGCGAAACGTTTGGACTCATCATAACATCCGCGTACCCCAACCGGATTAACATTACCCCAATAGGATTCTGGCTGAGGGTGTATCAAAGGATCGCCATAAACCTCTGATGTAGAGGCGAGCATAAATTTTGCCTTTTTTTGTTTTGCCAAGCCTAATGCATTATGCGTACCTAAAGAACCGGATTTAAGCGTGGGTATAGGGTATTTTAAATAATCCTCTGGCGAAGCAAGAGAAGCAAAATGCAAAACATAATCTACTTTTTCTTTTATGTTAATATATTTTGTAACATCCTGCTCTATGAACCTAAAATTTTTGGACATTCGCCCCGCCTTAAAGCAGGACTCAATATTTCGCTCAAAAAAACCGCCGCGCCTTATAGCGCGAGGCAAAGCTTCATTTTTTAACAAATGTTTAATATTATTCGGAGTTCCGGTAATAAAATTATCTATGCAGATAACCTTAAAGCCCTCGATAAGTAATCTGTCGCACAAATGCGAACCGATAAACCCTGCCCCGCCTGTAATAACCACTGTTTTTTTACGCATCTTTATTCGCTGCCCTAGCGCCTCTACTGAAATACTCTACGGTTTGCTTTAGGCCAGGGATAAAATCTATCCTTGGTTTATATCCCAAAATCCGCTTAACCCTGGTCAAATCAGATAATGTCCTGAATACATCTCCTGGCCTGGGATTTAAAAACACAGGCCGGATATTTTTCTTTAATATTTTATTTAATATACTCACTAACTCAAGGATGGTGTAATCCTTGCCTGATGCAACATTAAATACTTCACCCCTTAGCCCGTTTTTATTTGCGGCTAGGATATTAGCGCTGACAACATTACCCACATAGGTAAAATCGCGCGATTGCCTGCCAGTTCCAAAAATAGGCGGCTGTTCCCCTTTTAGCATGCAGTTGATAAACTTAGGTATAACAACCGCGTATTCATCATCCAATGATTGGCGCTCTCCAAAAACATTAAAATAACGCAGGGATACAGCGGATAGGCCGTAATGCAGGCTAAAGATTTTACAATAATATTCGCCAGTTAGTTTTGTTAAGGCATAAGGTGAAATCGGGCATGGAAAATACCCTTCTTTTTCAGGAAAAACATTGGTATCCCCATATACAGAGCTTGAGGAGGCAAATACAAAACGCCTTACCTTATTTTTTAAAGACGCCTCCAGCATATTTAAGGTACCATTAATATTTACTTCATTATACTCTCTTGGATACTTCATTGACTTAGGCACGCTTCTTAATGCCGCCTGATGCAAAACATAATCAATTCCGCAGCAGGCACTATCGCAAGTAGATTTGTCGCGAATATCGCCTCTTATGAGCTCGTATTGTGCCTGCCTTAAGCGAGGCCGAAGAATATTGCCTCCTGCCTCATGCGTAAAAAAAGAAAGGTTCTCTTGTTTGCCACTTGAGAAATTATCCAATACCCTGACAAAATGCTTTCTTTTTACTAATTCTTGGACAATATGCGAACCAATAAACCCTGCTCCTCCTGTTACAAGAAATCTGCTCATAACAAAATAATCCTTTTGTCTTTTTTGCCCTTATAGATATTATGCGTATCAAAGATAAGTTTAGAATTCTTTAATATAAAATTATAATCAATGGATGAATGATCAACGGCAATAATTACGCAATGGAACTTATTCAAATTCGGAATAGTTAAATCTATGGATTTAAGATTTATACGGCCTATTTTCAAATATGGGATTAAAGGGTCAAAATAAGAGGCCTTTACATTTCTTTTTTTAAGGATGTCAATTATATCTAAGCTCGGAGACTTGCGTAGGTCTTTTATGTCTTTTTTATACGTAACCCCTACAACCAAAATCTTTGCCCTTTCTAGTTTCGCATTTCTTTCTGCCAAAGCCTGCTCCAGGCGGCAGACAACATACTCAGGCATACGATTAGTAATATCTGAGGCGAGTTTAATAAAACGCGGCTTAAATTCATGATGCCTTGCCTCCCAATACAAATAAAGCGGGTCCTTTGGGATGCAGTGGCCGCCGCAGCCAGGCCCAGGATAAAAAGGCATAAAACCAAAGGGCTTTGTTTTTGCCGCCTCAATTACCTCCCAGATATTTATCTTCATCTTATGCGCCATCTGTGCCAGTTCATCAATAAGGCCGATATTAACCAGGCGAAAGGTATTTTCTAATAATTTTGCCGTCTCAGCTGTGCGGGCTGTTGAAACAGGTACTACCTTATCAACTATTATTCTATAAACTGAAGCTGCCAGAATACCTGCCTCCTGTGTTATTCCTCCGATTATTTTAGGAATTTTATTTAGCGGATACAGCTTATTGCCCGGGTCTATTCTTTCAGGAGAAAAACACAGATAAAAATCCTGATTATGTTTTAAGCCATCTTTCTCTAAAATGGGCAGGATTACCTCTTCAGTTGTTCCCGGATAAGTGGTACTCTCTAAAATAATCAACGGGGCAGAGAAAGGGTTAATATTCTTAGCTATAGCAATCACCGCTTGCTTAATATAGGAAACATCTGGAAGGTATTTTCTTCTTAAAGGGGTGGGCACACAAATAAAAACAACATCAACTTCCTTTATTTTACTAAAATCAGAAGAGGCGCTAAGCTTGCCTCTTGCTAAAACATGCCTTAATTCCTTATCGCTCACATCAGTTATGTAAGATTTTTTATTTCTTATATTTCTAAGCCTGCCTGTATCTATGTCTACCCCTTGTACCTTTATGCCTTTTTTGGCAAATTCTAAAGCCAAAGGCAGGCCCACATACCCTAACCCCACAACCGCGATCTTAACTACCTTACTGTTAATTCTTTTTAAAAAATTACTAAACCTTGTGTCCATGCCTGCCTATTCCTGTATACTGAAAACCTAATTCTTCTAAATTTTTTGGCTCATATATATTTCTACCATCAATGATAATAGGCCTTTTTAACATCTTTTTAATCTTTACAAAATCCAATTCTTTAAATTCATTCCATTCCGTAACAACTAAAAGACAATCAGCGCCTAGAGCTGTTTCATAAGGATTCAGGCAAAACTTCACATTCGTCAACAAAAGCTTAGCCTTTTCCATGGACACAGGATCATAAACCCTCACTCTTGCCCCTTCTCTTTGTAAAGATTTTATTATATCTATGGATGGGGCATTACGTATGTCATCAGTATCAGGCTTAAAGGATAACCCCAGCACTCCTATTGTTTTATCTTTAATAAGCCATAAGACATCCTTTATTTTTTTAAAAATAAACTCCTTTTGTTCCTCATTTATCTTCTTTACTGCCTTAAGCAGCTGGAAATCATAGCCTATTTTGTTAGAGATATTAAGAAAGGCGTCTAAGTCCTTTGGAAAACAGGAGCCGCCATAACCCAACCCTGCATCCAAAAAGGAGCGGCCTATCCTTTTATCTAGGCCCATGCCAGAGGCGACTTGCAAAACATCAGCCCCTACCTTATCGCATATCTGCGAAAGGGCATTGATAAAAGAGATTTTATTTGCCAGAAACGCATTAGAGGCATGCTTAATCAATTCAGCGGATTTAATATTGGTGACCAATATAGGCGCATTTAATGGTTTATATAAATTCATCAGGATATCTTTAGCCTTTTTTGACTCTACCCCAATAACAATCCGATCCGGATGCATAAAATCATTTATTGCCTGGCCTTCCCTTAAAAATTCAGGGTTAGATGCTACATCAAATTTAATTTTACGTTTAATGTAAGCGCAAATTGTACGCTTTACCCATTCTCCTGTTTCAACAGGAACAGTAGATTTTTCAACTATAAGGCAATAGCCTGTCATATTTAAAGCAATATTACGTGCCACATCTTCTATGCTTGTAAGGTCAGCTTCTCCATTTTCTAAAGAAGGTGTACCTACAGCGATAAAAATTATCTCAGCCTTCCTAACTGCCTCTTTGATACTGGAAGAAAAATGAAGCCGCCTTTTTTTTACGTTACTCGCAATCAGTTCTCCGAGGCCTGGCTCAAATATGGGAATTTCGCCTTTTTTTAGCCTTCTTATTTTATGAATATCGCTATCAACGCAAAGAACCTGATTACCTAATTCCGCAAGGCAAGAACCAGTAACTAAGCCCACATAACCTGAACCGATTATTGAAATATTCATATTTTTTAGCCTTTAAAGTGTTTAGTACCCTGTAACATTAATTTCTAATGTCATCGTCCGGCTTGACCGGACGATCC
>JASEHM010000008.1 GCA_030018895.1 Candidatus Omnitrophota bacterium | reverse complement strand
GCGAAAGCATTTTGAGCGAAGCAGAGTTGGGTATTCGGCTTCGAAGCAATTTCGCCTTTGATTCAGATTTTTAAAAACAAAATACTTGAATGTCTATTATTAAAAAGAAACTAACCATAAAGAGTAAGCAGGGTTTGCATGCGCGTCCGGCAGCGCTGTTTGTGCAGCTCGCCAATAAATTTGATTCACGCATAACTATTAAGCGCGAGGATAATCTTGAGGAGGTAAACGGCAAGTCCATTATGGGTATACTTATGTTGGGCGTAGAGAAAGGTGTATCAATAATAGTAGAAGCAGATGGAGAAGATGCGCATTTAGCTATTAAGGAGTTAGAAAAACTTGTGAGTATTGAGGAGTAATGGTTTAAAAATGATAAAATTTAAAGGCATTGCCGCAGCCACAGGAATAAGTATTGGGCCTGCTTACAAAATAGGCAAGGAAGAACTTACTGCCCTAAAAGAAGCCATTGCTGAAAAAGATATACCTTTAGAGCTTCAGCTTTTTGAGGAGGCTTTGATTAAGACCCGCAAGGAGGTTATAGAGCTGCAAAAAAGGATTAGCTTTGAGATGGGCCAGGAGGAGGCCCGGATTTTTGACGCGCATCTTTTGGTTTTAGAAGACCGTATGCTTATTGAGGAGGTTATTTCTCGTCTCAAGAAAGAAAAACTTAATGTGGCTTACATATTCTTAGAGGTTTTAAAAAAATATGCGGATATATTTTCTAAAATTGAGGATGAGTATCTAAGGGAGCGAGTTGCTGATATAAATGATGTGGGTAGGAGAATATTGCGCCATCTTATAGGCAAGGAGCGCCCAGGGCTTTCGGATTTAAAGGAAAAGGTTGTTATAGTTGCGCATGACATTTCTCCTTCTGATGCCGCGGCAATGCATAAACAGAATGTAGCGGCTTTTATTACTGATATAGGCGGCAAGACATCTCATACTGCGATTATGGCTAAATCCTTGGAAATTCCGGCAGTGGTTGGCTTGCAGGATGCGACGCTAAAGATAAAACAGGGCGATATGTTAATAGTGGATGGTTTAACCGGTATTGTAATGGTTGAGCCGGATGAAGAGACATTGCGTATCTATCAGCAGGAGGAGAAAAAACTCAAAAATATCGCTGATAAATTTTTGTTGGTAAAGGATCTGCCTGCGGTTACTTTAGACGGCAGGGAGTTTAAGATAAGCGCAAATATAGAATTTCCTGAGGAAGTTCCGTCGGTAAAGCTTCACGGAGGAGAGGGGATAGGTTTATACAGGACTGAATTTTTCTATATGAACAGAAAAGATTTACCTTCTGAAGAGGAGCATTTTGAGGCATATAGATATGTTGCCTTGCATATAAAGCCGGATCCGGTAATTATCAGAACTCTTGATTTAGGCGGCGATAAATTTCTGTCTCAATTTGAGATTCCTCATGAAATGCAGCCATTTTTAGGCTGGCGCGCTATCAGATTCTGTCTTGCCATGCAGGATATTTTTAAATTGCAATTGAGGGCGATCTTACGGGCTTCTGCGTACGGAAATATAAAACTTATGTATCCGATGATTTCCGGGATAGAAGAGTTAAGGCAGGCAAATAATGTTTTTTATCAGGCCAAGGAGGAATTAAAAAAGGAAGGGATACCTTTTAATGAAAATATTGAGGTGGGGGCAATGATTGAGGTCCCTTCCGCTGCTATGACCGTTGATATATTGGCAAAAGAGGCGGTTTTTTTTAGTATCGGCACTAATGATTTAATCCAATATTCTTTGGCGGTTGACCGCGTAAATGAAAAGGTCGCCTATCTTTATGAGCCGGCGCATCCGGCGGTTTTAAGGATGATTAAAAATATAATTGAGACGGCGCATAAGGTAAATATCAAAGTCGGCATGTGCGGGGAAATGGCAGGCGAGCCGAATTTTGTTGTTATTCTTTTAGGCATGGGCTTAGATGAGTTTAGTATGCCGCCGCAGGTTATCCCCCAGATAAAATACCTGATTCGTTCAATTAGTTTCAAAGATGCCCAGGAGATTGCTCAAGAAGCCCTTAATTTTTCTACCGGAAAAGAAGTAGAGGATTTCACTCGCGTAAGATTAGGGGAGCTTTTTAAATGAAAGCATTAATATTAGCGGCAGGTTATGGAACAAGGCTTTATCCTTTAACTAAGGAATATCCAAAACCACTTTTAGAAGTAGGCAGGAGGCCTTTGATTAATTATATCTTAGATAAAATTAAAGTAATGAAGGATGTTAACGAAATTATCGTAGTTACAAATAGTAAGTTTATTTCTCAATTTAGAAAATGGCGCAAACCTTTAAGAATAAAAAAACAGTTGGCATTAGTGGATGATTTAACCAAAAATCACAGCGATAAAAGAGGTGCAGTCGGCGATATAGATTTTGTGATAGAGGAAGCTCAAATTAAAGATGATTTATTGGTTATAGGCGGGGATAACCTTTTTAAGGATGATTTAAAAGGTTTTATCTCTTTTGCTGATAAGCATCGCCCTTATCCGGTAATCGGCATTTATCGTTTAAAGAATATTCGTCAGGGGAAACATTATGGCATAATTAAATTAGATGCCAAAAATAGGATTATTGATTTTAAGGAAAAACCCAAATTGCCAAAGTCAAACTTGGCAGCAATGTGCCTGTATTTTTTCCCCAAACAAACCCTGGGCCTGTTTAAGGAGTATTTGTGTTTACAGGCGTGTTCTTGCGATGTAGAGAAGTCAGATGCTACCGGGTTTTATATTGATTGGTTAAGGAAGAAACTTGCGGTTTATGGGTTTATTTTTAGCAATCAGTGGTATGATATCGGAGATTATGAGTTTTATAAAGAGGCAAGAGAGCAGTTCAGAAAAGTAGAGTGAAGAATTAAGAGTGAAGAAGAGTTAAGAATCTAGAAGTAACGAGAGGAGGAACTATACCAGTGCGTAAACATTTTTTTACTTCAGAATCAGTAGGAGAAGGACATCCGGATAAGGTATGCGACCAGATTTCAGACGCAGTACTAGATGATGTATTAAGGCAGGATCCTTATGGCAGGGTTGCCTGCGAGACATATGTTACAATGGGGCTTTTGATTGTGGGAGGAGAGATCACAACTACCGGTTTTGTTGATGTGCATAATCTTACCCGCAATGTATTAAAGGAGATAGGTTATACCCATCCAAAATACGGGTTTGATTATCATACCTGTGCAGTAATAAACACCATACACAGCCAGTCCCCGGATATCGCCCAGGGCGTAAATACCGGCGGCGCAGGTGATCAGGGTTTTATGGTCGGATACGCCTGCCGTGAGACAGAAGAGTTGATGCCTTTGGCAATAATGCTTTCTCATAAATTAGTGCGTCGGATGGCAGAGGTAAGGAGGCAGGGTATATTAAAATATTTAGGCCCGGATTGTAAATCTCAGGTATCAGTAGAATATCATGACGGCCATCCAAAAAGGGTAGATTCTGTGGTTTTGGCCTGCCAACATACAGAAGAGATATTAGATGTTACTAAAGAAAAGATTACCAAAAAAGCTCGGCAGGAATTGATTGATGTCCTTGCAAAGCCCATATTAAAGGAATATATTGACAAAGATACAAAATTCTATGTTAATGAGACAGGCAAGTTTGTGATTGGCGGCCCGCAATCTGATACAGGTATGACTGGAAGAAAGATTGTTGTGGATACCTATGGCGGAGCAGCTGCGCCAGGCGGAGGCGCATTTTCAGGCAAAGATCCGACAAAAGTAGACCGTTCTGCAGCTTACATGGCAAGATACATTGCCAAAAATATTGTGGCAGCGGGGTTAGCAGATAAGTGCCTTATTCATCTGGCGTATGTAATCGGCAAGGCAGAACCATTAGCAATAATGGTAGATACATTTGGAACAGGAAAACTTTCTGAGGCGCAATTTATCAAATTGATCAGAGAGAATTTTGACCTTACTCCTCAGGGGATGATTAAGTCTTTAGACCTTTTACGCCCCATCTACAGAAAGACTGCCTGTTATGGCCATTTTGGGAGGACAGAGCCTGAATTCAGCTGGGAGTCAATAGATAAGGCAGCAGTATTAAAGAAGCAGGCGTGTAAATTGTAATGCGTCACTTATTAGGGGCACATGTCATTCCCGCCTCCGTGTCATTCCCGCGAAAGCGGGAATCCAAGCGTTCGTCGGTGAATGGATGCCCGTTGGAGTTTACCCTCGTGAAAACGGGGGCGGGCATGACATCATTTCCCCCATTCATTGACGCATTACAGTAAATTGTAGAGATATACTCTCCACTAAACTAGGGGGTTTTTAATGCATTACGATATTAAAGATATTAACTTAGCCAAGAAAGGTAGTTTAAGAATAGAATGGGCGCGTAATAATATGCCTGTGCTGGAGCTAATCTTTCAACGTTTTAAGAAAGAGAGGCCTTTAAAAGGATTAAAAATAGCAGCTTGCCTGCATGTTACTACTGAAACCGGGGTATTAGCTAGTGTTTTAAAGGCAGCCGGAGCAGAGGTTCATATCTGCGCCTCCAATCCTTTATCCACGCAGGATGATGTTGCTGCTGCCTTAGTAAAGGATTTGCAGATTTCAATATTTGCGATTAAGGGTGAAGATACTAAGACGTATCATAAGCATATAAAATCAGTTTTAGCAATAAAGCCTGATATTACTATGGATGATGGAGCGGACTTAGTAAGCGCCGCGCATCGTGTATCGTACACCGTACATCGTAATATAATAGGAGGGACAGAAGAAACTACTACCGGGGTAATTAGATTAAAGGCTTTATCTAAGGAAGGAAAACTACGTTATCCGATAATCGCGGTAAATGACGCTTTAACCAAGCATATGTTTGATAATCGTTATGGTACAGGGCAGTCTACTATTGACGGAATTATCCGTGCCACGAATAAATTATTGGCAGGCGCAAATTTTGTAGTTTGTGGCTATGGGTGGTGCGGAAGAGGCCTTGCCATGCGCGCACAGGGCATGGGGGCAAATGTAATTATCACTGAAATTTCTGCGTTAAAAGCCCTTGAGGCAGTTATGGATGGATACCGCGTTATGCCGATTAAGGAAGCGGCAAAAATAGGTAATGTGTTTGTCACAGTTACCGGTGATATAAATGTTATCCGCAAAGAACATTTTATCCTGATGAAAGACGGAGCCATTGTCTGTAATTCCGGACATTTTAATGTGGAATTAGATATATCTGCTTTAGAGAAAATTTCTGTTAGGAAGAAGCTAATTCGGGAATTTACAGTTGAGCATACTTTAAAAAACGGCAGGAAGGTTTATCTTTTAGCTGAAGGCCGTTTAATTAATCTTGCTTCAGCTGAAGGCCATCCGGCGCAGGTTATGGATATGTCATTTGCCAACCAGGCGCTTTCAGCAGAGTATATCGTGAAGAACTATAAAAGATTAGAGAAGCAGGTTTATAATGTTCCGGAAGATATAGACAAGAATATCGCAGCCCTAAAATTAAAATCAATGGGGATAAAAATAGATACTTTGACTTCCCAGCAGAAAAAATATCTTTCCAGCTGGGAGCTAGGAACGTAAAGGGCAGAATTAAGAATGAAGAGTTAAGAGTTAAGAAGAGTTAAGAGTTAAGAATGAAGAGGAGATAGGTTATTTTTCAAACGCGGCAGAAACAGATAATTAAACAAACCATAAATATTTTAAGAGAGTTGCTTAAGCCTCCTTGTATTATTCTTTTTGGTTCGCGCATAAAAGGAGATAATAGCGAACATTCTGATTTTGATTTTGCTTTAGATTGCCCTAAGCCTTCTCTTGAAATGGAAAGAAAGGTTAATGAGGCTATAGAGAAGATTAGCGGCTTATATAAAGTGGATATAGTCTATCTTAGTTCTGTAGACAGAGAGTTTAAAGGCATTATTTTAAAAACCGGAAAGGTTATTTATGGAAAAAGAAGAGCTTAAATATGCTATTACGAAATTAGAGGATGTCTTTGAGAGGTTGAGACAAGGGATATTATCAGCTTAGGATGAATTAGCAGAGGATGGCGTTATTCAAAGATTTGAGTTTACCTTTGAGTTATTCTGGAAAACTTTAAGAATTTTTCTTCAGGATAAAGACATAATTTCAAAAACCCCTAAAGATACTTTTAAAGAGGCATTTAGAATTGAATGGTTAGATAATGAGGATGTTTTTTTGAATATGTTAGAAGACCGTAATAAGACCTCGCATGTTTATGATAAAAAAGTATCGCGGGAAATTTTTGAAAGGATAAAGAGCAATTATCTTATAGCTATAGAGAAAGTTTTAGGGGAATTAAAGAATATTTCAGGAGGTGACTGATGACAAGAAAATTAACTTTGTTTTTAGGTTTAACCCTCTTAGGAGGGGCAGTAATGGTTTTTGCTGAGGAAACTATTACTATTACCACTTATTATCCTTCGCCTTATGGAAGTTATAGAGAATTAACTGCTCATCAAATGAAGATTGGCAGTAATTATGCAAATGCACCTGTTGTTGCGGTTAATGATAGTTTAATTGTGCAAGGCCGAATAGGGATTGGGACTGCTACACCTAACTCTACATTAGATGTAGCCGGAGATATTATAACAAATGCAGGTATTACTTTGGGAGGAGAAAGAAGAACAACTTGGCCTGTATCTTCCTGTAGGTGGGTAGAGGGATGTAACAGAGATGTGTATTGTAGAATTTCTTGCGCTGCAGGCGAAGTGATTGCTGGAGGCGGATGTAATGCTATTAGCACTCAACCTGGGGGTGGCTATCTTTCTGCTAGTTTTCCTGAATATTGGGCAAATCCTCCTAACTGGTTTTGTCGCGCGATAGGTCCAGGTAGTGTAATTCAATTTGGAATGGCCTATTGTTGCAAGAGGTGAGGAGAGGATAGAGCTATGAAACGGATAGCGGTTTTGACTACTGGAGGGGATGCCCCGGGAATGAATCCTGCTATACGCAGTGTTGTGCGTTATGGCGTTAACAAGGGGCTTGAGGTTTTTGGGGTATTTCGCGGTTGGTGGGGCTTGATTAATGAAGAGCTAAAATTATTTAATCATCGCTCTGTTTCAGGGATTATTCATGAAGGCGGAACAATTTTAAAGACAACACGTTGTTCTGAGTTTTATACTGATGAAGGCCAGGACAGGGCATATCAGACAGTAAAAAAACACAGCATTGACGGCTTAGTTGTTATCGGCGGCAATGGCAGTTTCAGGGCCGCGGATATATTTCATAATAAATACAATATTCCTTGTATTGGTATTGCCGCTTCCATTGATAATGATATTAATGGCATAGGCACAACCATTGGCTCTGATACCGCTATAAATACCGCGCTTTGCGCTATTGATAATATTCGTGATACTGCAACCAGCATGGAGAGGATATTTGTAGTTGAGGTAATGGGCAGAGAATCCGGGTTTATCGCCTTAAAGGTGGCAATAGCCTCTGGCTGTGAGGATGTCATTATTCCGGAAAGAAAATTTAATTTGGAGGCAACTTGTCACAATATTATTAATGGAAATTTAAGGGGCAAGATTAGCTGGATGATTGTGGTGGCTGAAGGCGCAGGAGGAGCTGTTGATATTGCGAAACAAATTACAGAGATGACTACCTTAGAGACGCGGGCAGTGGTTTTAGGCCATATCCAGAGAGGGGGCAGGCCTACTGCCTTTAGCAGGATTTTAGCGCTCATCTTGGGCCAGGCAGCTGTGGATTGCCTTTTAAATGGTAAAACGGACAAGGTTGTAGGTATGAACGCCGGTAAGATGGTTGAGGTGGATTTTAAGGTTGCTATTCAGAAAAAACAGTTAGATGTGGATGGGTTGTATAATTTGATTAAGGTGTTAACGTAAAAGATGAAAGGAGAAGGTAATGGGGAGAAGGCCGCTGGATATTGATGTGATTGTAAAGGATTTAATTTTATCTGATGATTTGACAAGAAAAAAAATCTTAGCTAAAAAAATACTTGATATGGCTTATAAAAAAAGGATTTATCTTTCAAGTATCCATGAGCTTTATGTTGCCTGTTCTAAGGCACAGGCAGGAGGATTTACTGTCCCTGCCGTAAACTTAAGAAGTATGACTTATGATTTAGCAAGGGCAATGTTTAGGGTAGGAAAAAAGAATAATGCTTCTGCTTTTATCTTTGAAATTGCAAAATCTGAAATGGGGTATACTAATCAGCCGCCAGTAGAGTATTCCAGCGTAATATTAGCAGCAGCGATAAAAGAGGGGTGGGCAGGGCCGGTTTTTATTCAGGGAGACCATTTTCAAGCGAATGCCAAAAAATTTCAGGAAAATCCTGATAAAGAACTCCAAGGGCTAAAAGCTATAATTTGCGAATCAGTAGAATCAGGGTTTTATAATATTGATATTGATTCTTCTACATTAGTTGATTTATCTAAAACGGATATTAAGAAACAGCAAAAGGATAATTATGAGGTTTGCGTAAAACTTACGCAATTTATTCGGCGCATTGAGCCTAAGGGGATAGTCGTTTCTGTGGGAGGCGAGATAGGCGAGGTAGGCCATCAAAATTCTACACCAGAGGACCTGGCTGCATTTATGCAAGGTTATAAAGAGAGGCTGCGCAAGGGGCTGGCAGGTATAAGCAAAATTTCTGTGCAGACAGGGACCTCGCACGGCGGGGTAGTTTTGCCTGATGGTTCCATTGCGCAGGTAAAATTAGATTTTGATACCTTAAAGGTATTATCAGAGGCCGCAAAGAAAGAATATGGTTTAGCCGGAGCAGTCCAGCATGGCGCATCTACTTTACCGGCTGAGGCATTTCATAAATTCCCTGAAACCGGCACTGCTGAGGTGCATCTGGCTACGGAATTTCAGAATATGATTTTTGAAAGCAAATATTTTCCCCAGGATTTAAAACTAAAGATTTATGAATGGCTGAAGGCAAATGCCGTTAGTGAAAGAAAAGAGGGTGAAACTGACGAGCAGTTTTTTTATAAAACGCGTAAAAAAGCCTTAGGCCCTTTTAAAAAAGATATTATGGGGCTTTCGCAGGAGATAAGGGATGCGATTGCCTCTGAGATTGAGCAGAAATTTGATTTTCTCTTTAAACAATTAAATGCCGTAAATAATAAAGAATTGGTGGAGAAATATGTAACCTTAAAGCGTGTGATAATTCGCAGGCGCCAAAAACGAGAAGCAATAACGCATGATGGCGAAGGGGCGGATTAATTTACCATCTTTTTTGTAACAGTTCAGCGTTCAGAAGTAAATCAGAGTGTCATTCCCGCGCAAGCGGGAATCCAAAGAGGGTATGACAGAATGGATGCCCGTTTTCACGGGCATGACAAAAACGGGAGGCGAGAACTTCCGGAAGCTGAACTGTTACGAAAATTTGAATTTACGGCGCAATGCGCAATACGAGATTTAGGATGAAGCATTTTTTTATAGCGCTAATCTTAGTGTGTTTTTTTTCGCCAATATCCTTTGCTCAAGGCAAAGCAAAAGAGGCGCTTTTTTACAAAAAACTAAATAATAAAATTGTTCAGTGTCAGCTCTGTCCCAGACGTTGTACTATCCCTCTTGCCAGACGCGGTTTCTGCCGGGTAAGGGAAAATAAAAACGGCATATTATACACCCTGGTTTACGCAAAACCAGTAGCCTTGCACATAGACCCCATTGAAAAAAAGCCTTTGTTTCATTTCCTGCCTTCAACTACTGCTTATTCCATTGCTACTGCGGGATGTAATTTAAGGTGTAAATTTTGCCAGAATTGGGAGATATCCCAAGCATTGCCTGAAGAGGTTAGATATGCCTATCTTGAGCCGCTTGATTTGATTACAAAGGTTATAGAATCCTTATCTCCCACCATTGCCTATACCTATACAGAACCAACCATTTTTTACGAATATATGCTGGAATGCGCAAAATTGGCAAAACAAAAAGGTATAAGAAATATTATGCACTCTTGTGGCTATATTAATGAAGAGCCTTTAAGGGAACTGGCAAAATATTTAGATGCCGCTAATATAGACTTAAAAGGATTCACCAATGAATATTATAACCAATTCTCAGAGGCAACACTGGAGCCTGTACTTAGAACTTTAAAGATATTAAAAGAAGAGGGCGTTCATTTAGAAATAACAAATTTGCTCTTACCGGGCTGCAATGACGATGATGACACGATTATTAAAATGTGCTTATGGATAAAGGAGAATTTAGGCCCGGATACAGTGCTGCATTTTTCCCGTTTTTTCCCGATGTATAAACTTATTGGCCTTAGCCCTACGCCAGTTTCAATATTGGAAAGGGCAAGGCAATTGGCTATGAAAAGCGGATTAAAATATGTGTATATAGGTAATGTAATTGGGCACTTGGGAGAGAATACGTATTGTCCTAAATGCAGCAAACTATTAATTGAGCGTAAAGGATATTTTGTTTTAGTGAATAATATTGAAGATGGCAGATGTCCATTTTGTCAGGAGGTGATTGCGGGTGTTTGGCATTAATAACGTTGGACAGATAAAGAGCAGGTTTCCGGTAGCGCAGATACGGATTCTTGCCTTTTTGATTCTCTACTCCCTACTCTCTACTCTCTACTGTTTTTCCCAGGATGTAAAATTTCCCAATGTTGCTGGCAATTTTTATCCGGATGATCAGGCTGAGTTGGTAAGGATGGTTGATGGTTTTCTGGATAAGGCAGCGCCTGAATCAAGAGAAGAAGAAATTTTTGCTTTAATCTCGCCGCATGCAGGCTATGGTTTTTCCGGCCAAACTGCAGGGTATGGGTATAAACTTGTCAAAGATAAACCCTATAAAACAGTGATTGTAATCAGCCCCAGCCATTATTTTAGTTTTGCCAAAGTATCTGTATATCCTAAAGGTACTTTTCGCACGCCTTTGGGTGATTTAGAGATAGATGAGGAGTTTGCGCAGAAATTATTAGGGAAGAGTGAAGATGTTATTTTTGAACCAAAGGCATTCCAAAAGGAACATGCCTTGGAAGTGCAGCTGCCATTTTTGCAAAGGGTTTTAACCGGATTTAAGATTGTTCCCGTTGTCATGGGAGATACTACTTTTTCTACTTGCCAGAATTTAGCTAATTTGCTTAAAGAGGCAATTGCAAATCGTAAAGACGTGTTAGTAATTGCCTCAACTGATTTATACCATGGTTATGATTATGATGAGGCTCAAGTAGTTGATAATTTGACCCGGACATCTTTAAAAAACATGGATGCAGAAGGTTTTTATTACGGGATACGCGAAGGCAAATTCCAGCTTTGCGGTGGGTTTCCTGTAGTAACTGTTTTAATTTTGGCAAAGGAATTAGGGTATCAGAAATTAGAGATTCTAAATCATACAAATTCAGCAGAGGTTACAGGGAAAAAGGAGAAAGGCATCTGGACTGTTGGTTACGCAAGCTGCGTAATTAGTTCTCCTTTATCAAGCTATTCTGACCCGAGGGGGCAGAATGAAGCTCCTCCCCGCCATAGGCCGGAAGGCAATGGTTTCGTCTCCTCTAACGAAAGCCATAGGCGGGGAGGTTTCTTGGAGCGAAATACTGAGCCCCGCCTTAAGGCGGGGCGAATGTATAATGAAAAAGGAGGAAAGGGGATGTTAAATAAAGAGCAGAGAAAAAGATTGCTTGAGATTGCGCGTAATTCCATAGAAACTTATTTAAAAACCGGCAGAAAATTAGAGGTTGTTGAGCAGGATCCAGTGCTGCTTAAAGAAATGGGGGCTTTTGTTACCTTGCATGAACACGGTCAGTTGCGTGGATGTATTGGAAATCTTATAGGAAGAGAGCCACTGTATCAGACAGTAAGGGATATGGCAGTTGAGGCAGCAACTCAAGACTCCAGATTTAAGCCAGTAACTTTACTTGAATTAAAAGCTCTTGAAATTGAAATCTCTGCGCTTTCTGTAATGGAACGAGTGGATTCTGCGGATAAAATAGAAATGGGTAAACATGGGGTTTTGATAAAGAAAGGTTCCAAAAGCGGGGTATTTCTTCCTCAGGTAGCGCAAGAAACTGGTTGGACAAAAGAAGAGTTTCTTTCTAATCTCTGCAGTCATAAAGCAGGACTCTTACCAGATGCCTGGAAGGATAAAACTACAGAAATTTATATATTTCAGGCAGAGGTATTTTCGGAAAAGAATTACTAAAAATAACTGCAAAACTAACGATATACGAAAGATAGGAGTCAATAGTGCATAGATTTTTTTGCGCCTCAAAAAATATTTCCAAAGATAAAATAATCATTTCGGATAAAAAACAGGTTCACCATATAAAGGATGTTCTTTGGCTTAGGCCAAAAGCGAGGGTTGTTGTCTTTGATGAAAAAGGCAATAATTATACAGCAGAAGTTGAGGGCTTAACCGAATGTAGCATTGTTTTGTTAATCAAAGAAAAAAACAACGGCCTTTCTGTTAAAAAAATACAACTTACAGTTGCCTGCGCAATCCCAAAGAAATCTAAATTTGATGATATCGTAGATAAGCTTACCCAATTGGGAGTGGATAGGATTATACCTTTAAAAACAGAGCGGGTAATTGTTAAATTGGATAAGGCGAAAGAAACTTTGCGTCTTACGAGGTGGAAAAAGGTTGGCCAGGCATCATCCCAGCAGAGCCAGAGAAATGCGCTGCCAGTTATAGAGCCGATAATGAGTTTAAAAAAACTTCTTATGCAAACAAGAGATTATGATTTAAAGTTAATACCCACGCTTTTGGGTGAAAGAAAATTGCTTAAAGAGATTCTTTTCTCTCTCCAGCCTAAAAACATACTTGTTCTTATTGGCCCAGAAGGCGATTTTACCGATGAGGAAGTTGGGTTAGCAGGTAAATCAGGGTTTATTTCCGTAACATTAGGCGATACGGTTTTACGTGTTGAAACCGCTGCAGTCGCTGCAATATGCATGTTAAAATATGCATTAGGATAATATGTAGCAGCTCAGTCTTCAGAAGTAAGTTGGGACGTCACTTTCATTATTCCACATAGCGTCATTCCCGCGAAAGCGGGAATCCAAAGAGGACACGACAGAATGGATTCCCGTTTTCACGGGAAT
>JASEHM010000089.1 GCA_030018895.1 Candidatus Omnitrophota bacterium | reverse complement strand
CAGAGTTGGGTATTCGGCTTCGAAGCAATTTCGCCTTTGATTTTACGATACCCTGAAGCTCGCTGCAGGGAGCTTCATTCTTGAAAGGAAGTAGAAAAAATGGAAGAGATACTTTTAGAAGTAGAGCCAAGACAGGAAACAGGCAGGCTTAAGGTTAATAGTTTAAGGGGTATGGGTTTTACCCCTGCGGTGATTTATGGTGAAGCTAAAGAGCCGTTATCTATAAAAATATCAACTAGTGTTTTGATTAAATTAATACACCAGCATCGGGTTGAAGGCGCAATAATCAAACTTAAAGTCAAGGAAGATAAAAAACAATCTACCAGGGCATGCCTTATTAAGGAGATTCAATATGATCCAATCCATGGAAATATAATCCATATGGATTTTAATGAGATTTCCTTGACTAAGGAGATTAAAGTTAGGGTTCCTGTTCTTGTTAAAGGCGAGGCAGTAGGTGTAAAGCAAGAAGGCGGCTCTTTAGAGCATATTCTTTGGGAAATTGAAATTGAATGTTTACCTGCGGATATCCCTAAAGGCATAGAGATAGATATAAGCCATTTAAAATTAGGCGAGTCAGTGCATATTAAGGAATTGGTTCTGCCTTCTTCTGTCAAGGCCCTAAATGACCCTGGCGCGATTGTCTTAACTATAGCAGCTCCTATGAAAGAAGAAGTGCCGGCTGAAGCCTTAGAAGGCGAAGAGAAAAAGGAGCCAGAGGTAATCAAGGAGAAGAAGGAAGTACCTGTTGAAGGAGAGGCAGGGGCTAAAGAAAAAGGAAAAGAGAAATAAAAGATAACCGATTAGTGAGCGAGGGATGCAATCTTAGTGTTATTATTAAGCGAAGCATCAAAAGAGCTGTAAGCCCTAGATTTAAAACTAGATGAAATTAATAGTCGGCCTGGGTAACCCTGGGGATATTTACGCTAACTCTCGGCATAACATCGGGTTTATTTCAATAAAGGCCCTGGCTAAGAAGTATAAATTTTCTTTAAAAAGAGACAGCAATACCCTCTCAATGAACGCAAAAGGCTCTTTTTGCAGGGAGGATGTAATTTTAGCTAAGCCTTTAACCTTTATGAATTTATCAGGTGAAGCTGTAAAAAGCCTGATTAAAAAATATAAAGTTTTGTTAGATGATTTGCTTGTGATCTGCGATGACCTTGATCTGGAATTTGGAAGGATTAAAATAAAACCTTTTGGTTCATCCGGCGGACATCGAGGGCTTAAGTCGATAATAGATTTATTAGAGTCAAGCAGGTTTGCGCGTTTAAAGGTTGGTATAGGCAGGCCCTGTAGGGGCGTAGATCCTAGCGAATATGTGTTGGCGCCTTTTAATAAAAGGGAAAATATCAAAGAGGCCATAGATAGGATAAGTGATTGCTGCGAAGTTTGGCTGGCAGAGGGCATAGAAAAGGCGATGAATAGGTTTAATGTGAAGTAGTACCTTGTAAATTAAATAAAGGGTAACAGTTCAGCGTTCAGAAGTAAATCAGGGTGTCATTTCCGCTCCCGTTTTCACGGGGGTAAACTCCAGCGGGAAACCAGAGAGGGTATGACAGAATGGATGTCCGTTTTCACGGGCATGACAAAAACGGGAGGCGAGAATTTTCGGAAGCCGAACTGTTACAATAAAGGAGTAAAAAATGAAAAAATACGAAGCAATGTTTATTATTAAGCCGAGCCTGTCAGAAGAAGAAAGAAAAAACTTATTTTTGCATTTGAGCGAAGTAGTAACCAAAAATAACGGTTCAGTATCAAGCGGCTCTGTCTGGGCGGAGAAGAAAAAGTTTTTTTCCCCTATTGAAAAATATGAGGAAGGGTTATATTACCTGATGAATTTTTCTATTCCTGCCTTGGCAATAAAAGAAATAAATCATGCGTATAAATTGAATGAAAATGTATTAAGGGTGATGATAACAAAAATAGAATAAAAAGTTAATAGTAAATTGTAAGCGGTGAAAGGAGCAAATGAATGGCTAATTTTAATAAGGTGTTTCTTATGGGGAACTTGACTAAGGATCCTGAGCTGCGTTATACGCCGCAGGGTACAGCTGTGGCAAATCTTAGGATGGCAGTAAACAGAAAATTCCGCAATAAAAATCAGGAATTAAAGGAAGAAACCTGTTTTATAAGCGCAGTGGTTTGGGATAAGCAGGCTGAAACTTGCAATCAGTATTTAAAAAAAGGCAGTGCCCTTTTTGTTGAAGGCAGGCTTCAATCCCGTTCCTGGGAGGATAATGCCGGTCAGAAACGCAGTATTATTGAGGTAAAGGCAGAAAGGGTGCAGTTTTTAGGTTCTCCTCGTTCTGGACAAAGCCAGGAGCCTTTTGGCGCTGGTTTAGACAGCCCTAAAGACGAATCATTTGTTAGAAGTCAAACCGGATCAATTGAATCAGCGCAGGATTTATCTACAGAGGCGGCATGGTTAGGAGAAAGTGAGGAACAGGCAAATGAAAATTAATACAACAAAAACAAGCAGAACAGATAAGAAGGGCAAGTGGACCAGGGGTGGCACAAGGAAGTCAGAGTTAGTTTTTAAAACTAGAAAAAAGTTTTGCCGGTTTTGCATAGGCAGCGCAGATAAAGATAAAGCAATAGACTATAAAGATGTAAAAAGATTAGAGGTATTTGTGACGGAAAGAGGTAAGATTGTTTCCAGCCGTTATTCGGGTAATTGCGCAAAACATCAGAGGCGTGTTGTTGATGCGCTTAAGAAGGCAAGGTTTCTTTCTCTACTGCCTTATATACGTTAGTTAATATTGAAAAGCTTTTTTATAATCTATGTAATCACGTTAACCGAGGAAAGGATGCAATGGAAGTTATTTTAAATCAAGATGTAGATAAAATAGGAAAGGCAGGGGTAATTGTAAAGGTAAAAGACGGGTTTGCCCGTAATTTTCTACTCCCTCAAGGGCTAGCTGTGTTATGCACACCTTTAAATCTGCAGAAATTTAAGCAGGCAGAGCAAAGAAAGGCTCAAGAGTCAGAAAAGGTAAGATTAAAGCTAGAAGAATTAAGAAAAAAATTGGCAGGGCTTTCTTTGACTATGCCTGCCTTGGTTCATTCTGCAGAGGGTGAATCCCAAAAGCAAGGGGTTCAGGAAAAAGAAGAGAAATTATACGGGAGTATCAGCTCTTTAGATATAGCCAATGCCTTAAAAGAAGAGGGGATTGAAATAGATAAGGAGAGTATAGTTTTAGAAGAGCCAATAAAGGCTTTGGGTATATACGAAGTGTCTGTAAAACTGCATCCGCAAATTTCCGCAAACTTAAAAGTCTGGGTAGTAAAGAAATGACCTATAGGCTTATCCTGACCCCGTTCATAAGACGGGGGAAGGATCTTAAACATGTCTAGCAATGTTCTAGAAAAAGTCCCGCCGCAAAACTTAGAAGCTGAAATGGCTGTGCTTGGCTCAATGCTTTTAGATGAAAATGCCATTTCCGCAGCATGCGAGTCAATAAATAGGGATTCATTCTATCAAGATATCCACGCCAAAATATTTGAGGCAATAATCAACCTTTATAATTCCAATAAGGCAGTTGACCTTATTACGCTTAGCGATGAATTAAAGCGCGCTGCTGTTTTGGATGAAATAGGGGGGGTGAGTTATTTAACCAGCCTGGCAAATATTGTTCCTACCGCAGCTAATATAAACCACTACGTCAGCATTGTTAAGGAAAAAAGCATTTTAAGGACGCTTATAAACAATGCCACAAAAATAGTGTCTCTCTGTTATGAAAGCGAAGGCAATATTGCTGATGTGGTGGATAGCGCGGAAAAATTTATATTTGAGGTAAGTGATAAAAGGACAAAAGGCAGTTATCTGCATCTTAAGGAAATAATAAAGGATAGTATTGAGCAAATAGATAAACTTTATCAGAAGAAGACGCATGTTACAGGCATACCCACAGGATATATTGATTTTGATATTAAAACAGCCGGGTTGCAAGCCTCTGATTTAATTGTGGTTGCTGGAAGGCCTTCAATGGGTAAAAGTGCGTTTGCCTTAGGGATTATAGAGTACGCAGGCTTAATAGAGAGGCTTCCTACTGCGGTATTTAGCTTAGAGATGTCTAAAGAGCAGTTAGCGCAGAGGATGCTTTGTGCCCATGCCAGGGTTGACGCGCATAAGGTCCGTACAGGATACCTTGCTGTTTCTGATTGGCCGCGGCTTACTGCTGCTGCAGGAAAGCTTTCTGAAGCGCCTATATTTATTGATGATACGCCTGCAATCAGTATTATGGAATTACGCGCCAAGGCGCGCAGGCTCAAGGCGCATCATGATATAAAGTTAATTATTCTGGATTATTTACAGCTAATGCGCGGCTCAAACAATATTGAAAACAGACAGCAGGAGATCTCAGAGATTTCCCGCTGTCTAAAGGCGTTGGCCAGGGAATTAAATGTCCCTATAATAGCAATCAGCCAGTTATCCAGGGCAGTTGAGTCGCGCACAGACCACAGGCCGCAATTATCTGACTTAAGGGAATCCGGAGCCATAGAGCAGGATGCGGATGTGGTGGTTTTGATATTAAGGGAAGAATATTATAATCCTACTGCTGAGAACCAGGGCATTGCAGAGATTATTATTTCTAAACAGCGCAATGGCCCTGTAGGTTCATTAAAATTAGCCTTTATTAAGGAATATACGCGCTTTGAAAATATTGCCAGAATAATAGAGTAAAGATAACACGAATTATTAACACGAATTATCACGAATAAAATGCCGGATTAACACGAATCATTCGTGGAAATTCGGGAAAAATTTGTGAAAATTCGTGTTTAAAAGGAGGAAAGATGAAAAAGAAGGTAACAGTTCAGCGTTCAGAAGTAAATCAGGGTGTCATTCCCGCGCAA
>JASEHM010000088.1 GCA_030018895.1 Candidatus Omnitrophota bacterium | reverse complement strand
ATTTATCTTAACGGTAGTTCTTCGTTCAAAAAAGGACTTATTGCGGAATTCTTGAGCGATATAGAAATAAATTGTTTCTACTAAAAAGTGTGTTATAATATGTATACTTATGAATACAGCAACTATTAAATAAAATGTAACTGGGTCCGGGGATATCTTCCCGGAGGATGTTTGATGGTCGGGCCGCCATCTTGTAGTAATTACAGGGTGACGGTTTTTATTTTGAAGGGGAGTAGTAGATGAGGAGATTGCTTTTATTTGTTCTACCGATTTTACTTATTGTTGCCATTGGATTCACGATCTTCGGCATCATGCAAATTCGTTTTACCGAAGAGCGGTTAATGGATAACCTTCGGAAGAAGGCCAAAACCGTTGATGAAAGCATTGAGTTTTCCGCGCGCAATATCTTTTTAAATAATGATTTAAAAAGCGCTAGCCGCTTGGTAGAAAGTTTCCAGAAAAGAGAGAGATTGCAGGGGTGCGTGGTATACGATAAAGACGGAAAGATTTTAGCAATTACCGAAAGAATTGCTGATTGGAAGGATAAAGAGAAAACGTATCTGGCAGAAGTGGCCGCTAATAAGGCGCCACGAGGAGCATTGGAAAAGTTTAGGGATTCATCTGTTTACAGTTATATTCTTCCAGTTAAGGATAAGGAAGAATTGTGGACGCAGGAAAAACTCAAAGATCTTATTCATGCCCGGTTAGGAGAGAATTCGCTGTTTGTCGTATCCAATAGAGAACCGTATATGCATCTCATTGATGAAAATACCGGTGCGACGAGCTGTATTCGGCCCGCAAGTGGTGTTGTAACTGCAATTAACCCTGTAATGCGCGCATGCGGAGGCACGTGGATTGCTCACGGAGCAGGAAACGCTGATAAGAAGTTCGTTAACTCAAAAGACAAACTTGGCGTGCCTCCTCAAGATATCCATTATATTTTGAGAAGAGTATGGATTCCAAAGGAAGAAGAGGCGGGGTATTATTATGGATTTTCCAATGAAGGGCTATGGCCGTTATGTCATTTTACGCATACGAGGCCTATTTTTAGGGAATCCGATTGGAAGATGTATAAGGCGGTTAATCAGAAATTTGCCGATGCCGTTTTAGAAGAGTTGCCGCATAAGCCGGCATTTGTCTTTATTCAGGATTATCACTTTACGCTGCTGCCGAAAATGATAAAAGAAAAACGTCCGGATGTTACTGTGGCCTTATTCTGGCATACCCCCTGGCCGACACCAGAATCATTCTCCACCTGTCCATACCAAAACGAAATCCTTGAGGGGATGCTTGCCTGCGATTTGATAGGTTTTCATGTGCAAGGCCATTGCAACAACTTTTTGGATACCGCAAATAGGCTTCTTGAATCGCGAGTAGATACCGAACGATTTAGCGTGGTGCAATTTGGCAAAGAAACCTTTATCAGGGCATTTCCCATAAGCGTTGATGGTTACTTTGACGTAAAAAGCGCAAAAATTGAACAATCCGAAATAAAGAGGCTAAAAGATGAATATGAGCTTAACTCTAAGATTGTCGCTTTAGGAGTAGATAGGATTGATTATACAAAAGGTATCCCTGAGAAAATGTTGGCAGTAGAGCGCTTTCTGGAGAAATATCCGCAGTATAAAAGAAAATTCCTCTTATTGCAGTTAGCCGCCCCAAGCCGTACCCATATAAAACGTTACCATGAATTGGTAAGCGAAATTGATGAGCTTGTAGAAAGAATAAACTGGAAATACAAAGATGATAACTGGAAGCCCATTGTTTACTTAAAAAGACACTTTTCCTTGGATGAGATAAAGCCTTTTTATGCTCTTGCGGATTTGTGTATCGTAAGCTCTCTGCACGATGGAATGAATCTGGTAGCAAAAGAATATATATCCTCAAAAACTAACTTAAGCGGAGCCTTGATATTAAGCCGTTTTACCGGCGCCGCACGGGAATTGTCCGATGCAATATCGATAAATCCTTATTCCATAGAAGAATTTGCCGATCGTATTCAAGTCGCCGTAAATATGCCCGCAGATGAGAAAAAGAAGCGCATGGAGGCTATGCGTAAAGTTGTTAGTGAAAATAACGTTTATCGCTGGGCAGGCAACATTATTACAGAACTCACGGCATTAAAGAAAGTCTAGATGTTCGAAAGGAAAAAAGAATAGTATGGAATATTTATTTTCGCAGTGGGATAGATTAAAGAATAGATTAAGCGGTAAATCTATACTCCTATTTTTGGACTACGATGGTACATTGACACCAATTGCAAAAACCCCTGAGAAAGCAGTGATTTCTCGAGAGGCCAAAGACTTATTAAATAGGCTATCTAAAAAATCTCATTGCTTGGTAGCTATTATCAGCGGCAGATCGCTTAGCGATATAAAAACTATTGTAGGAATCAAGGATATTACCTATGCAGGGAATCACGGTTTAGAAATAGAAGGTCCGAAGATTAAATTTGAAAGCCAGGTTTCACCGAGGTTAAAGGCTATCATCAGGCATATATATGAAGATGCAGTTAGCAAGTTTTCTAAAATTAAAGGGGTTTTAATCGAAGATAAGGGATTAACTATTAGCGTTCATTACCGCTTGGTAGATGGGAAAGATATCCAAGAGTTCTTGAGTATTTTTAACGAAATAACCGGTCCTTATATTGTTCGCGATAAAATAAAGATTAATTCCGGAAAGAAAGTTTATGAGATAAAACCGCCTGTGCAATGGGATAAGGGCAAGGTTGTTTTGTGGCTTATGGCAAGACAGCAATTCGTCTCAGGGAAAAATAAGATTTTGCCTGTTTATATCGGAGACGATGTAACTGATGAAGATGCCTTTAAGGTATTAAAAAGAAAAGGGTTGACGATATTTGTCGGAAATCCTGGGAGTTCTACCGCGGATTATTATCTAAAAGATGCGCAAGAGGTAGCTAGATTTTTGCGTTTAACATTCGAGCTGAAAGATAGATAAGTTATGTCAGAATTAATAAAAGCAAAAGAGCCGTTTAAGTTTTGCGCGCGATTGCACTTATCAGAGTTGACCGGGTTACGAGCCACCACCTTAGGCCAGCTTTTGGCTCTTATTAAGGAAGTGCCCGGTTCATGTATTTATCACCATACCCATAGATTCCTGCAACAGCACCAGTATCTTTCTCCCGAGCCTCCTAACGACTTTGCTTACTGGGTAACGGATACTCTCGGAGAAGATGAGCTTGGAGAAAAGTTGGTTAGTATTGATACCATGCAATACTCAACTATCCGAGATCTGCGGGAGAAGATTGCTTCAACCATTGAGAATTATTTAAAGGATAGCCCGTTGGCCAAGTTGAAATTTGCCAGATCCGGGGAAGAATTCCATTTTATTAAGTCAATCAGTTTTATTCTGCCGACAAACTATATTGCGTATGATTTAAATGAATTTGCGGAGGTTTTAAAGAGAATTACCATTGATTCGATTTATTTTCATATCTTCGAAGCGCGGCTAAGAATCGAAAGACAAACAAATGACTTCTCATATTGGATAGAAAATTCATTAGGTGATAAGAAATTAGCGGATAGTATTTCAAGCTTTGACCCCTACACGAGCACTTTAGAGGATTTAAGAAATAAGATTATAAGAATAGTTGAAAGAAAGATAGTTAGCTAAATGGCAAGAATAGAAGAGTATATTCCCTTAGTAGGGCAGGCTGTTATTGACGATTTAAGATTGCTCGGCGAGCGATTAAAAGGCAAGGTCATCCAGCATATAAATTCTACCCCCGTGGGCGGTGGAGTTGCTGAGATATTAAATCGTATGGTTCCGTTGTTGAGGGAATTGGGGGTAGATACCAAATGGGATGTAATAAAGGGTGGAGAACAGTTTTTTGAAGTGACAAAAAAGTTTCATAACGCCTTGCATGGCAGAGCCGAAGAGATAACTCAAAGGGATTTTGAGATATTTATGGAAACAAGCTACGATAATATTGAAAATGTTAACACCTATGGAGATATAGTTTTTGTCCATGACCCGCAGCCAATAGCCTTGATAAAAAAGAAAGCCGTTAATAAATGGCTTTGGCGTTGCCACGTTGACGTATCTGACCCCAATGAAAGAGTTTGGGGATTTCTTATGGATTTTATCGTTCAATACGACTCAGCAGTGTTTTCTGCTCCGGCTTTTTCCCGAAAATTACCTATTAGGCAATTCTTAATCCCTCCTTCCATCGATCCTTTAAGTGATAAAAACAAGGAATTGCCGCAGGAAACGATAAATTCGGTCTTAAGAAAATACAATATCAAAAAAGATAAAGCAATTGTCATTCAGATATCTCGTTTTGATCGCTTAAAAGACCCGATAGGCGTAATTGACGCATATTTGCAGGTAAAAAAATATATTGATTGTCAGCTGGTGTTGGCTGGCGGCACTGCGAAGGATGATCCGGAAGGATTCAAGGTTTTAGGGGAAGTTAAAGAAAAGGCTAAAAATGATCCCGATATCCATATTTTACTATTACCCCAAAACGATATAGAGGTTAATGCGTTACAGAGGGCATCAGATGTAATTGTTCAGAAGTCCCTAAAGGAAGGATTCGGTTTAACTGTGTCTGAGGCCTTATGGAAAGCAAAGCCTGTTGTAGCTTCAAATGTTGGGGGTATTCCTTTACAAATAAAACATAAATATTCAGGTTTGCTTTGTCACTCAGTTGAAGGAGCCAGCTTCGCTATAAAACAACTCTTAAGCAGTCCGGCATACGCCAAGAAATTAGGAGAAAATGGGCGGGAGCATATAAAAAATAACTTTTTGATTACACGCCATTTAAGGGATTATATGTTATTATTTCTTTCATTATATCATCCTGAAGATATTGTTCATCTCTGCTAATTTATGGGTCATTCGTAAATAACTTGATAGTATTTGTATAACCCTTTGATAATCATAGGG
>JASEHM010000087.1:250-4910 GCA_030018895.1 Candidatus Omnitrophota bacterium | reverse complement strand
TCCTTGAATATCGCTTTGCGCTCTATCCCTCTGCCGATAATATGCTGCAATGCTCTAGGGTAATCTATTCTTCCTTGCCGTGGCATACTCTATATTTATCTTATTTGTCAATATTTTGATGTTTTGATGAACGTCCCCTATTCCTACTCTCTTTAAAGGCAAAATATGCTGGTTTCTGAGAAAAATCCCAGCGCACTAAACCAAAATAATCCGTACCATCTAACCAGTGGCCTTTGCAATCGCGAAAAAATGCCCAGAACACCATTTCAATATTTTTATCTCTTAACAATTCTGTGTAAACCTGTTTAAGCCACTTAGCCTGCTTTAATTCATCCGGGTTTTCACCAAACCACCAATTTTTTGTTTCTATATTACCCGGAATACCCGGGCAGCCTATCTCAGTAATCCAGATTTTCTTATCCTTATCACTATTTCTAACCATTACCTGATGTGCCAATTTAGGATATGAGGTTACTGCTTTAACAGCATCCGGGTTTAACGGTGTATCAAAAATATGCATGTTAAGGATATCAAAGTAGTCTTTTACACCGCAGTCATATAGGCGATTAACACTGCGGTAGCCGCCTGATAAGCCGCCATTTAAAACCTTAATTTCAGGATCTATCTCTTTTATTGCAGGGTATACTTTTTTAAGTAAGGCACAGTAGCTGACTAAACCATCCTGCGGCTCCCAGTAAATGCTGGAATCCGGCTCATTCCATATTTCCCAATATTTTATTTTATCCTTATAACGCTCAACTACATTCTGGCAATAACTAATAAATAATTTATCATTTGGCGGGCAATTCCACTTTCCGGATTTTGATGCCCACTGGACATTATAATTTAAAATACCAAGTATCCCTATATTGTTCTTGTTGAGTAACTCTACGATATTGTCGTATTTCTCAAATTCAAATATGCCTGGCAGCGGTTCAATATCTGACCAGAGAAAATCCATCCTCACTCTCCCTGCGCCTATCTCTTTAACTAAGGCCACAGCCCTTTCTAAATCTTCCTTAATGCTATATTTATAGTTATTCCATTCATGGCTCCAATGCAAAAACTCCAACACCCCAAAGGGATTATTCATAGAATATCCGTCGTTCGTAATGCGTCATACGTAGTTCGTGAAACGTCGTGCGTGATGCGTATTGCGTATGACGTACGACGCAATACGCACAACGATCTATATTTTTTAGTCTTACAATTATCTTTGATGCGGTTTTTGTTCAACATTTATGTAATCGTCAAAACTCATCTTTTCCCCCAACTCCTGTTTTACCACCCGTATCCTGTCAGGAACATAGGGATGAGTTTTAAAATACGAACGGGGCCTAGCTGGCTTTCTCCTGTTTATCTCCTCTAGTTTCTCTAAAAAACTAATCATAGCGCGCGGATCATAACCGGCTAATTTCATATAACGCACAGCCAATTGGTCTGCGAGCAGTTCATCTTCCCGCGAATAACCCAGCAGTAACTCAAAAAAAGCAGCATCTGCGGCGCTGCCTATCTTGCCTCCGGATGGAGCCAAGACAGTCAATATCCTAAGCACATTGTATCCTTGCATAGCTTGAAGCTTTTTAATACTGTGCCGCGCAACAATATGGCCGATTTCATGACTTAAAACCCCTGCAAGCTCATTATCATCAGCAACTTTATCAAGCAATCCTTTATTTACATAGACAAAACCACCGGGCAAAGCAACAGCATTTACCTCATCTTCACCTAATACCTTAAATGTATATTTTATCTCTTTTCTATCGCAAACAGCCGCAAGCTTTTTGCCTATATCCTGTACGCGTTTCTGAATTAATGGATCATCCGTAAGTTTATATTCCTTTTCCACTGCCTTTGCAATAGACTCACCCATGCGCACTTCGCTCTCAGTGCTGTAAAAATAAGTTTCTTCTTGTTTAGTCACAATATTATATTCGGTAGTACAGCCGATTAAAAAAGTAGAAAATAGAAAGCAGAAAGTAGGGAGTAAAAAAACCTTGAGTATGTTTATATCTAATTTTTTGAACATAAGATACAACTTTCTTATTGGCAGGCCTACCACATTATAGAAACACCCTTCAATTCTCCTGATAAAGAATGAGCCTCTTCCTTGTATATCAAAACTCCCTGCCTTATCTAAAGGGGATACCTTGGCAAAATAACTATCTATTTCCTTATCTGTCAGTTTATCCATAAAAATTTTGGTTTTTTCATAATCAAGGTATGTCCTGGTTTCTTTGCCCTTATCTATTATCGCAATACCCGTATAAAGCCATTGCGGTTTTTTGGATATTTTTTTAAGCATTCTTTTTGCTGCTTTTAAATCTTTTGGCTTGCCAAATATTTTTTTATCCTGTACTACAACTGTATCTGCGCCAATAATAATGCCGCTTTTTATTTTACCGGCAGCCTCTCTTGCTTTATCTAAGGCATTTCTCTCTACCAATTTTGCGTAAGATATTCTTTGGGCTATTTTTCTTTCTTTAATTTGACTAGGAATAACACTAAATCTTAGCCCGAAAACCTTAAGGAGTTTTTTTCTTGCCGAAGATTCAGAGGCCAGGTATATTTGTTTCATTTTTTACCCTCTATCCAACGCAGCTTTGTCTACTAAATAAGAATTGCTAAAACGCAAATGAACGCTTTAAGTAGCATACCTTTATTTAATTGACAGGATACAATGCAGCGCTCTCTCCTGCCAAATACCCTGTAGAAAACGCTGCCTGCAAATTAAATCCTCCTGTATCCGCATCTACATCAATCATTTCACCGGCAAAATAAAATCCGCTGATAATTCGTGATTCCATAGTACGCGGATTTATATCCTTTAAACATATGCCGCCGCGGGTAATCATTGCCTCATCTTGCGGCCTGGCCCCGACAATCTCTAATTTAAATGCCTTTAATAAAAAAATTGTATTTTCGCGTTCCTGCCTGGTAACCTGATTTGCCTTTTTTAAAGGATTAATATCCAATGCCTCAAAAAAACAATCAACTAATCTTTTAGGAAGCAGGCCATTAAGTATATTTTTAAATGATTTATTCGGCAAGCCTTCGAATTCTCTCAAAAACTTTGCCTCAAGGTGCTCTTTAGACAAACCAGGTTTTAAGTCTATCTCAACAAAAATCCGTTCTCCTTTATCCTGCCAATCCACAATTCTCCCGCTTAAGGTTAAAACCAGAGGCCCTGAGATCCCAAAACCCGTAAATAACAACTCTCCTATTTCAGAGATAATCTCCTGTTTTTGGTTAATCCCCAGGATAAATTTAAGACGGATATTTTTTAAAGTCAATCCCTCTAAAACTTTGGGGTACCTTTCTTTTATTTCTAGAGGTACAAGCCCTTGACGTAAAGGCGCAATACGATGGCCAAGCTTCCTCGCTATCTCTATCCCTTCTCCTGTGGAACCTGTCCAGGCATAGGATGTGCCGCCAGTAGCCAGAATGATTTTATCTGCGGGGATAAACCTAGCGTTATCAAGCAATAAGCCAGTAACCTTTTTTTCTTTTACCAGAATATCCCCTAACCGGCTCTGATAAATAATCCTTACTTTATTTTTTTGCAACTCATTCTTTAAAACACTAAGAATACTTTTTGATTTATCAGTTACAGGGAATACGCGCTGCTGCCTCTCTGTTTTAAGCCCTAAACCTCTTTTTTTAAAAAACTCCATGAGGTCATGATTAAAGAATTTCTTAAAGGAGTCTCTTAAAAACTCTCCATTTTTAGAAAATCTTTTAAGGAAGGAATCTAAATCGCAGGCATTGGTAAGATTGCAGCGGCCCTTGCCGCTTAGAAGAAGTTTCTTGCCTAAGATAGGCGATTTTTCTATGAGGAGTACATCTTTTTGAAATTTACTTGCCCTGATTGCCGCCATCATCCCTGCAGGGCCTGCGCCGACTATTACAATCTTATATGGCTTCACCATAGTTTTTAAAACCCAAAATCTTCTATGGTAAATATGGATTCTAACTTTAGACAGAATTTTGCCAGATTCTCAAATGCGCCTTCTTTTCTATCCACAATTACTATTGCCTTTTTAACCCTAACATTAATTTTATCAAGCGCCTGTTTTGCTTCAATAAGCGCCTTGCCTGTAGTAGCTACATCATCAACCAAAACTACCTCATCGCCATCTCCTAAAGCCGGGCCTTCAATCTGACGCTGCATTCCATGAGACTTTGCTTGCTTACGCACAATAAAAGTTTTAATAGGCCTTCCTTTTATATGGCTTAATGCTGCCAGAGCGCCTGCAATCGGATCCGCGCCTATGCTTGGCCCGCCAATTGCAGTTATAGCCTCATCTTTTATTAATTCTAAAATAATACTGGCTGTAAGATATGCCCCTTCAGGCGTTAAGGTAATTATCCTGCCGTCAAGATAATAATTGCTTACCTTGCCGGAAGATAAAACAAACTCACCCCTTCTTAAGGCTTCTTTATTTAAAAGTGAAAATAATTTTGCCTTCAATTCTGTTATTGTTGGCTTATCCATATTCATATTTTACTATTTTAAACCTAACCTGTCAACCAATGACAACTATCCCCTTTATGCATTCGCGGCCACAAGCCAGAAGGCAGTGGTTTGGCTTCCTTTAGCCAAAGCCACAAGCCAGAAGGCAGTGGTTTGGCTTCCTTTAGCCAAAGCCACAAGCCAGAA
>JASEHM010000087.1:0-151 GCA_030018895.1 Candidatus Omnitrophota bacterium | reverse complement strand
AGGCAGTGGTTTCGTTTCCTCTAACGAAAACCACAAAACCGTCCTGCCTTATGAGCGAGGCTCATAATCAGACTGTGTCATAATGACAAAAACACCGTCATTGCGAGCCCTGCACCGTATGGTGCAAGGCGAAGCAATCTCTATCACCGTC
>JASEHM010000086.1 GCA_030018895.1 Candidatus Omnitrophota bacterium | reverse complement strand
TCCCGCTTTCGCGGGAATGACAGAATGTCAATAATTTGTGTCACAGTGTACTAGATCGTATTTCTTAGGCATTTGTTTCGGTCATTTAATCATTAGAATTTCGAACATTGCTTCGGATTTCGAAATTCGGATTTCGAATTTTTATACGGCATATTTCTATTTTTTACAATCCTCTGATAACAAAATACCGCCTGTGCTTATGGTATAAGATATTTTTCCGGTCAAGTTGCATTTTGCAGGAATAGCTGAACAGCTATAGCCAGAGGGAGTAAGCCTAAAGCAATTATAATCATAATTTTTTAAAAATGAGGCTTGATGGGTGTAATCTTTTTCTAAGTAAGGAGGCTTAGATTCTGTTAAATTAGAAAGGCTTTCCGGATAAACGCTATTATGGCTATTGGCATAATTCTCTAAGGCAGTGGAAATCAATTTTAAGGTAAGCTGCGCACTGCTTTCATTTCGCGCTATATTTACTTCTATTAATTTCTTAATACCAAATCTTAAAATCACAGCCAAAACAGAAATAACAAGCATTATTATAACAAAACTCTTGGCTTTCGTTAGAGGAGACGAAACCACTGTCTTGTGACTTGTGGCTTTGGTATCTTTAAACATACCTTAATTTTAACACAAAAATTTTTCCCTGCAAGAAAAAAAATAGGGACGGTTTTCTAAAAAGAAAACCGTCCCTGTTTTTAACCCAAAACAAACTTCTTGTTACGGCGCTGCTGGACTAAGAGCTTTGCATGCATTATAATCATCGATACTACCGCCTGTGTTCTGTACCCTGATAACTCCGTCCTCAGTAACACAGAATGAACGTACTCCGGTTACACTTGCAGTTACAGGCACTGCGCTGCACATAAATTGTTCGGGAACAACGTTACTGATCATAGCAACCTTGTAACCGTTTTTCGTACCACTTGCCAGAGTAGAATCAATATATGGAGGATTAGCACTACCTAATTCGCTAAGAGTGGCATATTTCGAACTTCCAGCGCGAAACGTAATCTCTGCAGTAGCAACTGTCTTTAACGCAGCCTGGGCAGCTGATTCATTTGCCTGCAACCTCGCCCTTAATAAATTCGGTATAGCAATAGCAGCTAACAAAGCAATGATGGCAACAACAATCATAATTTCTACGAGCGTAAAACCTCTTTTTCTCATTTTATAAAGCCTCCTCTCTAAGGTAAAATTAACTTTTGCTTTTTCTAAACCAACCTCTTTATTGTTGTTTTTATCAATTATTCCTTAATCTTTCCTTTAATCTCCAAGAGGTTTTTTATCCATAAGCACAGTCCCCTTATTTTACTTCCTTTTTTTATACCACCTCCCTTCTTTTTTGTCAAGAAAAATCTGCCCGCAAAAGGTAGATTTTTCTTGATCCTGAAGCTGCCCAAAGACAGCTTCAGGATCTTAATCTGGCCTGCGACGTAACGCGTCACTTATTAGGGGCACGAGGTCGGTTACTCCCCACTTAAAGTATAGCACATATTTAAAGACAATTCAAATTTACCTCAGTAAACTTATCTCTTGATTCTGCAAGAGTTTATTGTACAGGGTTTTAGGCAGGCTTACCTGAATCTGCACCTCTTTCTGTAAATATTTAATATCCTTTACCTTGCCTTCCCGGTGAAATAAATCCACTAAATACATTCGCGAATGTGAAATGGCAACCTGGGCATCAACCATTCTTGATTCAAAAAATTCCTGGATTGTTTTTAATAAGGCATCCAGGTTGTTTTTAAACTTTGCTGAAATGCAAATTGGATGGCTGAACCCCTCTTTCAAATCATTCAACCAAAATTCATCTGTCAGAAGGTCTGCTTTGTTTAATGCTGTAATAATAGGCTTTTGTTCTACACCTAACTGCTTTAAAACATCAAACACAGCCCTGGCGTGTTCTTTTAGTAAAGGTGAACTCGCGTCCAGGACATGAATCAAAATATCTGCCTCTATTACCTCTTCCAATGTGGCCTTAAAAGCCTCAATTAGATGATGCGGTAAATTGTGCAAGAAACCAACCGTATCAGAGATAATGACATTTTCTCCGTTTGGTAATTTTAATTGCTTTGACAGGGGGTCAAGGGTAGTGAATAACCCATCAGAAATTTTCTGACAGGAAAGGGTAAGGGAGTTTATCAGGGTTGACTTACCGGCACTGGTGTAACCTACAAGGGCTATTGAGGGTAATTTATAGCCCTTTCTTTTCTTTTTTATGGTCATGCGATGCAAGGCAACATTCTGTAATTCTTTTTTTAAGGTATCAATCTTATGCCTTATGCGTCTTCTATCCATCTCTAATTCCTTCTCACCCGGCCCGCTTGTCCCGATTCCGCCGCCTAAACGGGAAAGTACTATGCCCTTTCCTGTGAGTCTTGGTAAGAGATATTGTAACTGCGCAAGCTCAACCTGTAATTTACCTGTCGGAGTTAAGGCGTGCCTGGCAAAAATATCCAGAATCAATTGTGTGCGATCAATGATTTTTTTAGCAATAACCTCTTCAAGGTTGCGCTGCTGGGTACTAGATAAATCATGAGAAAAAATCAAAACATCTATATTTTCTTCTTGAGATATTAAAGCCAATTCCTGAGTTTTGCCTTTGCCGATAAAAAAATTAGGTGTAGGCCTTTCGCAAACGCAGGTAATATTATCCCAAACCTCAACCCCGCTTGTCTTAGCCAATTCTTCTAATTCCCCGGCAACATCCTGCATCAGCCAGTTATCATTTTCCGATTCCAATTTTATGCTAACTAATAGCGCCCTTTCCATTATTGAATGCCTCCCATATTCTTTTAGCGGTTTCTTGGGGCCTTTCCCCTTTTGTTATTTCAATCCACTCTATATGCTTATCTTTCCTAAACCAGGTAAGCTGTCTTTTGGCATAATGACGGGTATTTTGTTTCATCAGGCGCTTTGCCTCATCTAAATCATATTCTCCGTCAAAATACCCCTTTAATTCCTTTATCCCAATAGCGCAGGAAGCGGTTTTACTCAGTCCCTGTTTTAACAATTTTTTCACCTCAGGGATTAATCCTGATTTAAACATCTCTTCTACGCGGCTGTCTATCCTGCTATAAAGTTCATCGCGCTGCCTATTTAAACAGAAAACCTGTATAGCGTAATTTTCTCTCAAGCCTTTTCTTTGTGGTTTTAATTTAGAGATTGGCTGGCCTGCGCTTTCAAAAACCTCTAATGCCCGAATAATGCGTTTTATATCATTAGGATGTATTTTTTTTGCGGTTTGAGGGTCAATTTTTTCCAATCTTTCATATAATTTCTGCTTGCCGAATTTATCTAATTGACTCTGGAGATTTTTGCGAATCTGACCAATTTTAATTTTAGCCTTTGCCTCAACCTTAAATATTCCGTCTATCAAGATTGAGGCGTAAAGGCCTGTCCCGCCTACAAAAAGCAGGGCCTTTTTTCTTTTTATAATTTCTTTGATTTTGCGTATAGCATCCCTGCGGTATTTTGAGACATCGTATTCTTTATTGCTGGGGATTATGCTGATTAGATGTTGCCACAGATTCTTTTTTAAGGCTAAAGCCGGCTTTGAGGTAATGATGTCCATGCCTTTATAAATCTGCATGGAATCGCAGGAAATTATTTCAGCGTTTAGTTTCTTAGCTAATATTACAGCCGTATTAGTTTTACCTACGGCAGTCGGCCCGACAATAAAAACAATCTTTGCCTGCGTCATATCTTTTGCGATATGCGGTCCTTTCTTCTGGATATCTCTTTTTGCAGGTTAAGGATTAGTGCATGCCTTCTTTCTTTTTCTTCTTTTGGCACATCATCAGGAAAATTAGAGGCTGATGCGCGCGGCCGGACTGAGTATTTAAATATGTAGGCGGCATTAAATTCTACTGTTTTTATTAAATTATATGTATCAAGAAAATCTTTCTCTGTTTCTCCTGGAAAGCCTACAATGATATCTGTGGTTAAGGCAGCATTTTGGACAATTTTACGGTAATTATCAACTAAATCCAAATAAAATTTTCTATTATAGCCTCGATTCATAAGCTCCAGGATTTTATCTGAACCAGATTGCGCTGGAAGATGCAGGTATTTTTTAAGTTTACCTGATTCTGACATTGCCTTAAATAAATCTATTGATGTATCTTTAGGGTGCGATGTAATGAAACTAAACGCCTTCAAGCCATTAATGGAATCAACGAGTTTAATAAGTTTAATAAAATCAACTGCTTCGTACTGATATGCATTAACATTTTGGCCTAACAGGGTAATTTCAGATATACCTGTTGCAACAGCCTCATTAATCTCGCTTAAGATATCCTGGTGATTGCGCGAGCGCAATTTTCCCCGCACATAAGGCACCACGCAATACGAGCAATAATTCTCGCAGCCTTCTGAAACAACTACAAAAGCATGGCTCTTGTCTTCATAAAATCCTGTATGATAAATTTCTTCTGGCCGTTCATTAGCGTCTGTCTCCCAGATTTTTGTCTTGAATAAATTAGTTGTTGGTGATTGAGTGTTAGGCAGTAACTTTTTTATTACAGAGGGGATTTTTGCTATATCAGCTGTGCCTATTACAAAATCTACCTGCGGCGCTTTTTGAAAAATATCCTCTTGGTAATTATTTGCCATACAACCAACTACGCCGATAATCGGCTTATTATCTTTAACGCATAGCCGACTATCTTTATACTTGCCTAATTCTGACCAAACCTTATCCTCAGCAAGCCGACGCACTGAGCAAGTGTTAAAAATTATTACATTGGCCGAGGCTTCATTGTCTACAATACTATACCCTGCCCTTTTCAAAAGCCCCGCAACAACTTCAGAATCGCGAACATTCATCTGGCATCCCCAACTTTTAAGAAAAACCTTTTTTGACATAAAATAAATAGGAATAAACAGTGTCGTTTCTGCGGAATAAATGGGAATAAACAGTGTCGTTTCTGCGTAACTACTTTTATC
>JASEHM010000085.1 GCA_030018895.1 Candidatus Omnitrophota bacterium | reverse complement strand
GTTGAGCAATTCTTATTATACCAGAATTTTTTCTATTGCATAGTTTGGGTTAAAACAAAACTACAAAAGCGCTTTTAGTAATTAAATGTTTTGGGAAAGTTGGGCTTTCAGGCTTCCTTTATCAATCTTTCCTGAGCGATTTTTAGGCAGGGAGCTTACCAATTCAAAATAATGCGGGATTTTAAAATGCGCTAAATGTTTTCGGCAAAATTGCCTTAGATCTTCTTCTAGAGTCCTAGAGTTTTCTTTTAATACGATGTATGCCTTAGGCACCTCGCCTCTTAATTTATCAGGGATACCAATTACTGCGGCTTCTATGACATCCGGATGTTTATGAAGGGCGTTTTCAATTTCCGGCTCAAAGACAATTTCTCCTCCTACCTTAAGCATCTCCTTTTTTCTGCCAACAATATACAAATCCCCTTTATCATCAAATTTTCCTAGGTCACCGGTGTAAAACCAGCCATTGCGTATGGCTGCGGCAGTGAGCGCAGCATCTTTAAGATACCCGTCAGTAACCACCCAGCTTTTCACTGCTATTTCTCCGACATTACCCTGGGTGAGCTCTTTATCAAAATCATCAAATATCTTAACTTCAATCCAGGGAGCAGGCCTGCCTACGCTTTCAATCTTTGAAGAGCCAAAAGCCAAAACTGTTGTAGGCGCATTAGTTTCAGTTAGGCCCCAGCCATTCAATAGATGCGCATTTGGGCAATATTGATGGAACCGGCGTAAGGCATCTGCTGAATTTGAGGCGCCAAAGGTGACAAGCCAGCGCAAACTAGATAAATCAAAGGCCTCAAATTCTTTTAATTGCAGGAGCGCGTAATACATTGAAGGCACAAGCCAGAATGCATTTGCCTTGTAATGCGAGACATTTTTTAGAAACTCAAGCGGGATAAACCTTTCCATTAATACCAGCCTTAAACCAAAGACAAGGGTATTTGTAATATAAATTAATCCGCCTAAATGAGAAAATGGCAATGCGCACAGAACCGTATCTTTTGAGGTAAGATCCGAATTTACAAAAAATGCCATTGACTGAGGAGGCGCGCCTAATTGTAGATAGTTTATTAAAACACCTTTTGGTGAACCTGTGGTTCCTGAGGTGTAAAAGATAATTGCATAATCCCTGTCCTGAATTTCAATTTCTAAAGGCACATCCTTGGCAAGAGCAATTAATTCTTCAAAACATAAAAATGGCTCTATATTCTCATGGCGTAATAGTTCAGCTCTTGAAAGCGTCTCGTCGTCATTGCGAGCGACCGAAGGGAGTGACGCAATCTCAAAAACGTGATTACTTCGTCGCTGTCGCTCCTCGCAATGACAAAATGCTTCTAAAGGCTGAACTGTTACCTCATGGCAAACAATAATATTCTTTAAGGTAGGGCACTTTTGTTTAAGGTTGTACAAGGAAATGCCTGTTTTAGACTTAGCAATTAGAACTACTGCCTCAGAATGCGAAATACAGGAGGCCAGTTCTTCCTCTGTAAGCATAAAATCTAAAGGCACAGCAACTCCACCCATTGACCAGATAGCCAGATAACTAAAAATATACTCTGGACAATTAGGCAGATATATCGCAACCTTATCTCCTTTTTTTACGCCTAAATTTATAAAGCTGTTAGTTAATCTAAAGGCATTTTCTTTTAATCTGTTAAAAGAAATCTTCTGTCCGCGAAAAATAACTGCTGTTTTATCCGGATTCTCTTTTGCCCTTTTTTCTAAAAGTTCGCTAACATTCATATATTACCTTTTATCATACGTGTCCAAATTAGAGCATATGCATCATCGGTAAATGCATTTTGAGATTCGGTTTTTCAAATCGTCATTGCGAGCCCTGCAAGCCAGAAGGCAGTGGTTTGGCTTCCTTTAGCCAAAGCCACACCGTATGGTGCAGGACGAAGCAATCTCTATCACCGTCGGAGATTGCTTCGTCGCTCACTTCGTTCGCTCCTCGCAATGACGAAAAACACGAATTGCGACACAGTCTGAATGACAAGGCGCTTCTAAAAACTAAACTGTTACAGATTAAAAGTTTTTCTCTACTTCTTAATTCTTAACTTTTAGTTCTTAATTCTGATTTTTCGACATCCGCCGCCACAATTAATAAATTTTTCACAGTCAGGACAATCTTTCTTAAAATTATTATTCTGGAAAGATTTTACATCTTCAAGTTGAGTCAGTTCTAAAAAACTATTTTTAAAAAGGCTCCCCAGAATCTCCGGGTTTTGCTCGCAGATTCTTAAATTGCCTAATGAGTCAATGACCCATTTATTTCTACCACAAGCACAGGTACCAAAATTAAGGTTCGGATATTTCTGATGGCCGATCAGGCAAGATTCAACTGGGACAGTGACATTTAATGATTCGCTCCCTAACAGCCTGCCATGGTGTATTTCCGTATCACGGATACCTCTTTTAGGCAATCCGAAGTATCAATGTATTCCGCCCATTTTTCTTGTTCAATCTCTATAAACTTAAAAGATCTTTCGTATCTATGATTGATGCGTGCGATATACCTGTATGGTCCTTTAAAATAGGGCGCTGTCCCTGTCCCTAATTCCCTAATTCCACTTTGATAGGACACAGAACTCGGAAAACCACCACGCTGTTAGTGGTCAAGTGCAACAATTTGTTACGCTTTTAATGGTTGCTGTCCCTATTTTGTCTTCCTAAATAACTTCTCACTCTAAAAACTCTGAAAACTCTGAAAGGGTTTTCTCATGTTTTTTAATAAGCTCTATGTTTTTTTCGGGTACATCTTCTCCAATACCTCCTATACTAAGCCCACCCATTTTAATCTTTATAATTGTTCTCATAATCTGTCCAAAAATCCAAATAAACTCCTCAGAACCTACTCCTACCTCTTTACACGCCTGCTCCATCTCTATGGCTCCTGCATGTTTCAGGGACTTTCCTGAACCAATTAATTTCTTTTGAACTTTTATAAATTTTCCCATTTGCTCTTCAGAAAGTTCATTACTTTTAGGAACAAAAGCTTTCTTTTTAGGTACAGCAATCTCTTTAACGAGAGATTCGGCTCCTATCCATTCCTCTTTTGCACTTACCTCCTTTTGTTCTCCATATCCTATTATACTTAAAAAGATTACAACACTGACCATTATTTTTTTCATGATACACCTCCTCGTATTTTCTTCTCATTTAAGGAAATTAGGAGTATTACAGAGTATCGATTAAAATAGGGCGCTGTCCCTAATTCCTCTAATTCCTATTATCTGCGGGGGTTACTATTTTTCCCATATATTAGTTTCATCTGCGGCTGTTAGGTGACCAAAACGAAACTGAAACCGAAATACACCTCCTGCCCCTATATCAAATTGAGGCAAAAAGTTTATTTCGTAGGCATAAATCTGATCGCCACCTCTTAGTGTTAATACTTGGAACTTATCAGGACTAATCTCTAACTCTTTAATAAAAGTTCCTGATCTGCTTTCTGTTGTCAATGTCGGTTTCTTAGTAACATAATACCCGTGAACATCTTTCTCAGTCTTTGGAATAATATTAACAGCACATTAATTTGCTTCTTTATCATAGAATATTAAGTAACCCGTAAATTTTCCAAGTTTATAACACCTTCTAAGTTTGACCTTGCTAACTTCTAATTCTTTTATTACCCTTCCAGATTGACCAAAGCTATTAATGCTTGAGGAATAAAGAATTGTAACAAGAGCAATAACAAAGGAAATACTTTTTTTCATATTTGAGACTGTTGCAAAACGTCAAATTTTGCGTCATTCTGAGGCCAAAGGCCGAAGAATCTCGATGCTGATGAGATTTTTCGCTTCGCTCAAAATGACGAAAAATAGCATTTCGCAACAGTCCCATATTTTATATCATTGCTGTCCAAATTAGCTGATAGAGTGTCATTCCCGCAATCTTTAAGCGGGAATCCATGACGAGAAAAAATCTGGATACCCGCTTTCGCGGGTATAACAAATTTAATATCTCAAAATACATTTCGCGTCGATAAGTAACGTCTAATTTGAACACGAATACTGCAGAGTGTTAATTAAAATAGGGCGCTGTCCCTAATCCTAATTCTCCTTGGAGAGAACGCGGGTGAGGTCTTTGAAGTTCATTCCGTTACTCTTCTTTACTTAGGATATCCAAGAATTCTTTGGTACTTACTATCTTTATACCCTTGAATTCTTTTAACTCCTTGAGGTGTTTGTCGCCGCTAACAATATAATCCGCGCCAGCCTCAATAGCACACTCTAAGAATTTGTTATCTGAAGGATCGTTTTTTACAGCCCTGATTTCTTTACTAGGGACTATAGAAATAGCATTTTTTCTTATAGTTCTATCCCAATCTCCAATAATATCGCCAATTACATCTAATCTCTTCATAACCTTGAGAACTTCCTGAATGATCTCTTCTGTGACGAAAAGTTGATACTTCTGTGTTCTCTTCCATGCTTTGATTATAATGGAAGGATTCCCTTTTTCTACGAGAACCCCAGAAATAAAAATATTGGTGTCGATGACAACCTTTAGCAAATTATCTCCTGTCCGCTGCTCTTATTTCTTCAACCGTTCGCTGAATCTTCTGTTCTGTTATCCCTGCTTCTTTGCCAAATACTTGGGTTTTTCTTAAGAGAGTCTCAAATTCCTCATCCCATCCACTTTCAATCTCAAGCCACTTATCAATAATGTCTTTTTTGAAGCGCAAGGCTCTACCCATTTTCACCACAGGGATTATTCCTAAACGTACTCTTTTGTAGATAGTCAATTCATTGACCTGTAAATAATCTGCTAATTGTTTTGCGGTCATAACTTCTGGCATTTGTATCACCCCTTTTCTATACAAAATATAGCATACTTTTGTTTATTTGTCAAGTATTTTGTTTATTGGTGTATATTGTAGTTGTAAATCCATTAAATTTACTTCTGGGAAATTAGAAAATTAGAGACAGTGCCCTATTTTCCATCTCTCCTAGTACCCTGTAACATTAATTTCTAATGTCATCGTCCGGCTTGACCGGACGATC
>JASEHM010000084.1 GCA_030018895.1 Candidatus Omnitrophota bacterium | reverse complement strand
GATTGCGGGAATGACACTCTACCAGCTAATTTGGACAGCAATGATTTTTTTAGATTACTGATGAAGAAAAAAATTTGGGAAAGGATGACGTTGACTGCTAAAGCAGGCCGTAGTTTTGATATAGAATTCTGGCAGGCGCAGACAGCTAAAATCCGTTTTAGGGCAGCTTTTGATATGCTTAAAGAGGTTTATCGCTTAAAAGGAAAAAAGATAAATGCGGATACCTTTAGATTACAAAGAACTGTTGAAAAGTTTAAACAGGCATAAGGTTAGGTATCTTATTGTAGGCGCTTACGCAGTTATGTACTATACTGAGCCGCGTTACAGCAAAGATATAGATATTTGGATTGAACCTGTTATTGAGAATGCTCGGAAAGTTTGCGCTGCATTAAAGGAATTCGGCGCGCCTTTAAAGGGAATTGGCGAAGAAGATTTTACTAAGAAGGGTATGGTTTATCAAATGGGTGTTGCGCCAGTAAGGGTAGATATTATTATGGGTATTGGCGATTTGGAATTTGCCGCAGTCTGGAAATACAGGGTTAAGGCATCATTTGAAGATGTTAGGGTTAATATTATCGGAAGAGGGCAGTTGATAAAAGCTAAAGAAAAAGCAGGCCGGCCAAGCGATTTATTAGATATAAAGATGTTGAAAAAAGGAGCAGATAATGCGTTCTGATAAAATTAAAAAAGGATTAGAAAGGGCTCCGCACCGTGCGCTTTTGCACGCTACGGGTTTAAGCAGGAAAGATTTAGAAAGGCCTTTTATTGGCGTGGCTACTTCTTGGACTGACCTTATCCCCGGCCATATCGGAATGCGGGATTTAGAGCGTTTTATTGAACGGGGAATTTGTTATGCCGGAGGTGTTCCTTTTTTCTTTGGTATTCCCGGCATCTGCGACGGCCTTGCTATGGGGCATTTAGGGATGTGTTATCCCTTAGCTTCCAGGGAGCTGATTGCTGATTCTATTGAATCAGTTTGTAATGCCCATCAATTAGATGGTATAGTCTGCCTTACTAACTGCGATAAAATTACTCCCGGTATGATTATGGGAATAACCCGTTTAAATATCCCGGCGATTATTGTAACCGCAGGCCCAATGCTTTCCGGCCGCTACAATAAAAGGAAACTTGCCTTTGTCCATGATACTTATGAAGCATTGGCAAAAGCAAAAAAAGGCGAGATTAATGAGGAAGAATTAACTTGTTTAGAGATAGAAGCCTGCCCCGGAGCAGGCTCCTGCCAGGGCCTATACACTGCAAATACTATGGCTTGTTTAACTGAAGCTATTGGTTTGTCCTTGCCTGGCTGCGCTACTGCATTGGCAGTTTCCGCTAAAAAACGCAGGATTGCTCAAAGCTCAGGCGAGCGGATTGTAGAATTAGTTAAGAAAGATATTAAACCAAAGGATATTATTACTGAAAAATCCTTAGATAATGCTATTACTGTGGATATGGCTTTAGGCGGCTCAAGTAATACTGTGCTGCATCTGACTGCTATTGCATATGAAGCCGGCATAGAATTGGATCTTAAGAGATTTGATAAGATATCAAAAAATGTTTCGCATATTACTTTACTAGAGCCTGCAGGAATCCACTATATGGAAGATTTGGAATTCGCCGGAGGAATTCCCGCAATACTCAAAAGATTGAAAACTAAGTTAAATAATACCCAGACTTTAAGCGGGGAAAAGATATATCAGATCGCAGACAGCGCTCAAATCATTGATGATGAAGTTATCCGCTCATTTAAGCGCGCCTATCATAAGGAAGGCGGAATAGCTGTGCTTTATGGGAACCTGGCACCGGATGGCGCAGTAGTTAAACAGGCTGCAGTTAGTTCAAAAATGATGAAATTTTCAGGTTCTGCCCGGGTTTTTAATCGTGAAGAAGAGGCAATGCAGGCAATTATGGATAAAAAAATCAATAAAAAAGAAGTAATTGTTATCCGTTATGAAGGCCCTTCCGGCGGTCCGGGTATGCGCGAAATGCTTGCTCCTACTTCGGCGATTGTGGGAATGGGATTAGCTGATTCTGTCGCGCTTATTACTGACGGAAGATTTTCCGGAGGAACCAGCGGCCCGTGTATTGGCCATATTTCTCCTGAGGCGTCTTTAGCAGGCCCGATTGCGATTTTAAAAGACGGAGATATAATAAATATTGATATACCTAACCGTAAATTGGAAGTAGAATTAAGCGAAAGTCAGATAAAAGAGAGATTTAAAAATTGGAAGGCAATTGCGCCAAAGATTAAAACCGGTTATTTAGCCAGATACGCTAAATTAGTAAGCTCTGCGGATAAAGGGGCAATTTTGAGTGTATAATATAATTTATACATTCTATTATCCTTCGCCTTATGGGTCGCATAATCAACTAGAGGTTTACCGTAGCGTTACTTATAAGCCGGTAAATAAGGATACGCTTGTTAATCCCAGAGAAGGTGAATTAGTTTATAATGGCAATGATCGCTCGCTTTACCTTTATAACAGCACATATTGGATAAAGCAGGGCGGAGCAGGACTTCCTTGTGCAAATGGAAAGTGGTTTGCAGAAGAGGAGCCAAGCGATTTCTATGGTGAATGGCAGAAATCGGACCGGTTTTCCGTCGATACATGCAACGGAGATGTAGATGAGAGATATATCTGTGGAGAGAATGAAGCTAAAAGTTGTATAGATGTCAGAGGCAAAAGAGATGATAGAGCCGAACAAAGAAAAGTAATTTGCAGAGCAACAAGGGAAGGGGTAAGATATTCTTATTATTGTCCATCTTAAATTAACATGATAAGCGCGCAAATATTAATTGAGTGTTTAAAACGAGAAGGCATGGAGGAGGTGGCCAATCTATGAAACTAAAGGTTATAATTCATAAAGCAGAAGAAGGCGGTTTTTGGGCAGAAGTGCCGGCGATTCCCGGATGCGTGACGCAGGGAGATAATTTTGAGGAGTTATTAAAGAATTTATATGATGCTGTGGAAGGTTGTTTATCAATAGATTTAAAAGATGTACAGTTAGAACCGCAAGATGAGATATTGGAGATTGCTGTATGAAGACGATAAGCGGGAAAGAGCTTTGTAGTATTTTAGAAAAGAAAGGCTGGTTATTAAAAAGAATTACAGGCAGCCACCATATTTTTGTTAAAGAAGGAAAAAAAGAAAGAATTTCTGTACCTGTTCATAAAAATAAACCTTTGAAAATAGGCCTTTTAAAACATATAATAAAATTAGTTTCAATTTCTGAAGAAGAACTAATCTAAAGAATGTTCGGCAGGCAATACGCAAAACAAAAATCCCGGCAAACTAATTTGTAATCTATAAACTATTAATTAACATGACAGGCGCGCAAATTTTAATTGAGTGTTTAAAACGGGAAGGCGTAGAAATAATATTCGGCTATCCTGGCGGGGTAGTATTGCCTTTGTTTGATAAACTTTTTGATGCGGATATAAGGTTTATCCTTACTCGGCATGAGCAGGCTGCAGCGCATGCAGCTGACGGTTATGCCCGGGCAACCGGAAAAGTCGGCGTATGCCTTGCCACTTCAGGCCCAGGGGCAACCAATTTAATTACCGGCATTGCCACTGCTTATATGGATTCTATCCCTATGGTGGCAATTACAGGCCAGGTAAAAACCGTATTAATTGGCAATGACGCTTTTCAGGAAGCAGATGTTACTGGTATTAGCCGTCCGATAACTAAACACAATTATCTGGTAAAAGATGTAAAGAATTTGGCAGGCATTTTGGCTGAGGCATTTTATATTGCTTCAACTGGCAGGCCCGGCCCGGTATTAATAGACCTTCCGGTTGATGTACAACTGGCAGAGACTGAATTTATCTGGCAGGAAAAAGTAGAGATACGCAGTTATAAACCTACTTATTTTGGCCATCCAGGACAGATTAAGAAAGCTGCTAAATTGATTAGTCAATCTAAAAGGCCTGTTATTTATGCAGGCGGCGGGATTATTACCTCTGACGCAAGCATTGAATTGGGGGTATTGGCAGAGAAAATTCAAGCGCCGGTTACCTGGACGCTTATGGGAATAGGCTGTTTTTCTTCAAGCAATAAGCTTTCTTTGGGTATGCTTGGCATGCATGGCACAGCATACGCAAATCACAGCATAATGGAGTCAGATTTAATTATTGCCATAGGCGCGCGTTTTGATGACCGGGTTACCGGCCGATTAGATGTATTTGCTCCGCATGCAAAGATTATTCATATTGATATAGACCCGGCATCCATCAGTAAAAATGTAAAAGTAGATGTTCCGATTGTAGGTGATGCCAAAAATATCTTAAAAAAATTAATTGAAGAGATTAAAAAAGCACCTGATACTTTTGAGTGGTTAAAAGAAGCAGAGATGTTAAAGAAAAAATACCCTCTTGTTTATAAGGATAAAAATAAAATCGCGCCGCAGTACATAATTGAGCAGATTTATGAAGTAACCCAGGGAGAAGCTATTATTACTACTGAGGTAGGGCAAAATCAGATGTGGGCAGCGCAATGGAATAAGTGCTTTAAGCCAAGGACATTTATTTCTTCAGGCGGGTTAGGCACTATGGGTTTTGGTTTTCCCGCTGCAATGGGCGCTAAAATGGGCTGTCCCGAAAAAACAGTTTTTGATATTGCAGGCGATGGCTCAATCCAGATGAATATTCAGGAATTAGCTACTTGCGTGGCTAATAAAATAAATGTAAAAGTTGCGATATTAAATAACGGCTATCTGGGAATGGTTAGACAATGGCAGGAATTATTTTACAAAAGGCGCTATTCTTATACCTGTATAACCGGGCCTGATTTTGTGAAATTAGCCCAGAGTTACGGAGCAGCAGGCATACAAATTACTAAAAAAGAAGAGGTGCGTCCGGCAATAGAAAAGGCGCTTTCAATAGACAGTACTGTATTTCTTGATTTTCATATTGAGCAGGAGGAAAACGTATTTCCTATGGTTCCTGCAGGAGAGGCGATAAACCGTATGATCGGGGGGATGGCATAAATACAAACAAGTGATTATATTGTGTAATGTGTAATGCTGGTGTAATGCGTCACTTATTAGGGGCACATGTCATTCCCGCGAAAGCGGGAATCCAA
>JASEHM010000083.1 GCA_030018895.1 Candidatus Omnitrophota bacterium | reverse complement strand
TTTATCCAACGCCTTACGAACTATGTGCAACCGCTTTAATTCCTCCTGAGTCATACTGATAATGTCCTTTCCTGCCATAATGCCCTCCTTTTAAAGAGTACATTATAGCACCTTTAGAATACGACATTTCTAAATTGGTAGAATACGACATTATCATATTGGGATTACACCACTTTCGGCGTCCTTTTTTAATGCGAATTTGCCTGCTTAATCGTATCTGGATTTATCGTCTATACAGTAGAAGTTGTTGCGGAATTGCTGGCATCCCCTAATCTCAAGGCTCGCTTTCTAAATTTATCTTTTGAATTCATCTGGGGCATATTCAGGGTTGATACATTCGGCGGCGCTCAAACCTCACCCTTTAGAGCAGGGTTTGAGCGCCGCTCTCAGTATTCCCTCGACTCGGTTCGACTTCGCTCACCACAAGTCGCTCGGGATGGTTCGAGGGATGGTGAACTCGTCGAGCCACAACCCTGAGCAAACCCCACCCGCCTATGGCGGGGAGGTGCGTCAAATGAGTTGACTTTTTAAATACGCCTTTATAATCTTTTGCTCTTTAAGAGGCTTATTGGACGCATCCACAGCTATATTTTCTATTTTTTCTACCACCTCAAGGCCTAAAATAACCTCGCCAAAAATGGTATGCTTCATATTCAGCCAAGGTGTCTTGGCAGTTGTAATAAAAAACTGGCTGCCATTGGTATTCGGCCCGGCATTAGCCATAGCTAAAATGCCCGGCTTATCAAAAACAACATCAGGGCTGACTTCATCCTCAAATGGCCTTCCCCAAATAGACTCGCCTCCCCTGCCTGTTCCAGCAGGATCCCCTCCCTGAATCATAAATTGCTTTATCACCCTGTGAAATATTATACCGTCATAGTAGCCTTTCTCAATTAGCTTTATGAAATTCTCACAGGCCTTTGGCGCAACAGCAGGCATAAGTTTAAGCTCTATTATTCCTTGGTTTGTCTCTAAAACTACAATTGGATCATCCATAGCATATGCCCCCAGGTTAATATTGTTAATAAAAACAAAAAGAAATAAAATAAACAGCCCCTTTTTTAACATCCTTACCCCCTTTTTCATATGTAACAGTTCAGCTACTTATGCGTAACTCAGTAGATGTAAAGTTTTTACTCTTCTTGCTCTAAATCCAACCTGTCTAATATTTCCTGCGGAAGCGCCTTTGTTGTTTTTGCGCCAAGCTCCTTTAGATTTTGAACCCTGCCGATAAGCGTATCTCCTTTCTTCTTTGAATCAAAAAGCTTATTCATCGCGCTGTTATGGCTTTCTTTAGCGTCTTCTATCTTCCTGCCCACATTAACAAGGTCATTCATAAAATCTACAAATTTATCATAGAGCGCGCCGCTTTGCCTGGCTATCTCAAGCACATTTTTTTTCTGATTTTCCTGGCGCCATATATAAGAAACCGTGCGTAAGGTAGCCAAAAGCGTAGAGGTGGTTATAAGCACTATATTTTTATCTAACGCCATATCAAAAATAGCTGGATCTTCTTTAATTACTAATGTAAAAGCTGTCTCAATCGGAATAAACATCAAAACATAATCAGGGGGATTAATCTGATACAGATTCTGATAATTTTTACTGCTTAGGTCCTTTATATGGCTTATTACGCTTGAGAGATGCTCATCTAAATAGCGCTGGCGCTCATCATTATTATCAGAATTAAAGTATTTTTCGTATGCCACCAAAGAAACCTTAGAGTCAATAATCAGATGCTTATTCTCAGGCAAATTTATTATATAATCCGGCCTCCTTAAACCTTCCTCGCTTTCTAAGGTTTGCTGTTTGATAAAATGCGTATTTTTTATCAGGCCGGATTTTTCTAAAATAATTTCTAATTGCGCCTCCCCCCAATTTCCCTGCGTCTTTGACTCTCCTTTCAAGGCATTAACTAATTTATTTGCGTCATCGCTTAAACGCTGATTTAACTCTGCCAGATGTTTTATCTCGGACTTAAGCGTAGTTATATCCCTTACCTCTTCAGTATAGGTATCCTCAACCTTTTTCTTAAAATTCTCTATCCGCTCTTTTAATGGGCTTAATATTGCATCCATATTAATCTTGTTTAACTCTAAAAACTTACTGCTCTTTTCCTCAAGGAGCCGATTAGCAAGATTCTCAAATTCCTCCTTAAATTTATTCTGTAAAGATTCCAGGTCATTCCTGTTAGTTTGAAGTTTCTCATTTAAATTGCTTATAATCTGCTCTTTAGAAGCCAGCTCTTTACTTAAATTTAATACGCAGCCATCCTTCTCTTTGACTTCTAAATAAAAATTTTTAATATCATCTTCTAATTTTGCATACAGCTCTTTCAATACATACTTTTCTTCTAATTCCTTTTGCGAGATAGCTGAGGCGCTTCTGAATTTAAATTTCCCTATTAACCATACTGCCAAAACCCCAACCACTATGCCAATCAAAACTAATAACCCGTCCATTTTTTGTATTCTCCTTATTCTTTTAGCTGCATCCTTATAAGATCACGCAAACGGGCATAATCTGCAGGCAGATATAAAGAGGTATCAATCGGAGGCAGAACTTTAATCAAGCAAGAGATTTTAGTCGTAAAGCGCCAACTTCCTTTCGGAATAGCATCCCTTGCCCCCTGTATAAAAATTGGCAGTATTGGAACCTTCTCTTTTATGGCTAATTTAAACGCCCCGTTCTGGAATTCTCCTACTGTCAAATCACTGCCTCTTGTACCTTCAGGGAAAAATACTACTGAAATGCCTTTGCGAAGCCACTCACCTGCCTCTTTGTAAACCTTCTTTATACTTGAGAGCTTCCCCCTTCTTAGCTGGATGTGTCTAGAAAGCAGCATATTCCACCCTAAGACCGGAATCTTAAACAAACTTTCTTTCGCAACCCATTTAAACTGCATTTTCGTTTTATATATTAATACGATATCCGCCAGACTTTGGTGGTTTGATACAACAACATATGTCTTATCATGCCTTATATTGTCAAGGCCTTTGACCTTGACATCCCAATAAGGATTTAACGCAATTACAGCGTCAACCCACCAAAAACATTGGGCATGCGTAATTTTACGCTTCCTGTCAAAAGGAAAAAATATCACCGAAACAAACGTCATTGCGAGAAGCAATAATACTATTAAGAAAATCCCCACTAGCCAAATGATTATTGATTGTATAGTCTGTTTCATACCTTACTCAAGCTCTGATATAAATGACTCCACAGCCTCTTTAATCACAGCCCACTCAAGTCGCGTCTTAAAAGGAAGTTTCTTGTCGCGCTTCCACTCATTCTTGCTTTTTTTCCAACGATAAAAACAAACCTGTTTTTTTCCATGGTCTTCTAACAATACAATTGCTGACCACCACCCTAAGGATTTGTTTTTTTTAATAGTCCGGTAACGCAGCACTGTTATCGGCGCATGAATCGGCAGTTTCTCATCACTTTTTATATGCTCAGCCTCATCCCTTACCGCTGGCCCCTCTATATTATCCATATTCCCTCCTTCCTTTCGCACCGCAGACGAGATCCCGATAAAAATTATAATTCAACCTCTAGACCGAACCCCATTATATCAAAAATTAGCTCAAAAGATAGAAGAATTGTATTTGCTAGAAATGTCTGTGAGGGCGGTTTCTAGAAGTTTGAAGATAAATAGGCGGACTGTTATGCCTGCCCTTAAATTCAATGGCAGGCTAAAAAAGTAACTACTTTATCTTCTTTACATCCTTAGCAATCTTTTTGCCTTCAGATTTAAGCCGGCGCTGCAGCTTCTTGATATCTTCCTCTAAAGGCAATGCTTCAGATCTTATGCCGCTTTTCCCAAGCAAATCACGAACATCTTTATTGTTTTTTACATGCTCACCTATTATCGCTGTTTCACCGCTTAAATTATTCTTTTTAGCCTCCTTAGGCATGGGTGTTAGCAATAACCAAATCTGACCCAAAACTAATAAAACTGGTGCAAGTCTAATCCAAAAGAGAATCCTACCAAAATCCATACCCGTTTAAGCTTTTCTTGATTTTTAAAGAAAAATAATAATAGTACTTTCTTTTTTTGCTTCTTTTTTTCTTTGTGAATAATGTGGATAAGTGTGTATAGCCTTTCCTGCTATAATTATATTTTCAGGGTTAAATTGAATAATTATGATGAAAAAGGAGGTAAACCAATATGCATTGTATCCACTGCTTTAGGGAGTTTAAACCAAATCCAAGGGTAAAGAACCAAAAATACTGCGCTGCTGAAGAATGTCAAAAAGGCAAGACGTAGTTTATGGCAAAGACAAAAGATGGCTTCTGACTTTGACTACCATGATAACCAGAAAAGATGCCAAAAACAGTGGCAGGAACATAATCTGAGATATTATCGCCTTTACAGGGATAACCATCCTGAATACGTCCAAAGGAATAGGCAATTACAAGCTATACGCGATATAAACAGAAGAAAAAGAGATAAATCATCAATGTTGCTTGCAAAGATGAACTCGTTATTAAAGCCTTATTACTCTCGGAAAGGCGCCATATTTAGGCTTATACCGCAGGATGAAGGGCTGCTTGCAAAGATGGACTCGTTAACAGTCAAACTTATCCCTACAGCGTCTCATGTTTTACCAAATCAGATAAGGGCATCACTTCTCCTGCCTGCTTGCAAAAGAGGACTCGATAGACAGGAGAAATTAGGGACAGCGCCCTATTTCCTATCTTTCTTGGCAAGCCTGGCAGATCTAATGTATTCCGCCCATTTTTCTTGATCAATCTTAAAAAGATCTTTCGTATCTATGATTGACGCGTGCGATATGCCTATATGATCCTTTGCGCTTGACCATATATAGTCGCATGGCTTTTTTACTATATGGACTTTCGCAGGATTACGCTCTAAAAATAGGGCGCTGTCCCTAATTTCCCTGTCCCTAATTTCCTCGGCAGAGCCTCGCCAGTGCCGTTTTTTCTTTTCTAGATGTTACGAAAAACCATCTCTTCGGTTGATGGTTTTTCGCACAAGGTAGAAAAGCGTTTAGGCACTGGCTCGTCAGAGCCTCGCCAGTGCCGTTTTTTCTTTTCTAGATGTTACGAAAAACCATCTCT
>JASEHM010000082.1 GCA_030018895.1 Candidatus Omnitrophota bacterium | reverse complement strand
GAAAACGGGGGCGGGAATGACACCCTGATTTACTTCTGAACGCTGAACTGTTACGATAATTCGTGTTTTTTTATTCGTGATAATTCGTGTTTCTAAAACTTATCCACGACCTTTAAAAATGCCTCTACGACCTTCGGATCAAATTGCCTGCCGCTATTTATCTTAATCTCTAAGACCGCCTTTTCTTTAACAAACGGTTCCTCTCTGTAGGCGCGAGGAGAACACATAGCCTCATAGGCATCAGCCAGATGGATTATCCTGGCGCCTAAAAGAATATCTTCACCGCTGCGGCCATCAGGATAACCTGTGCCATCGTAATGTTCATGGTGCTGTCTGACTAAATCCACCACATCGCTTAAAAAAATCAGAGGCTCTAAAATCTTAGCTCCGATTACCGGATGCTTTTTTATCTCTTCCCATTCAGGAAGAGTCAAGGCAGAAGGCTTACCTAAAATATTGTCAGAGATTCCAATCTTGCCCAAGTCATGAAGTTCGCAGGCCTCCCTGATAATCTCTATTTCTTTGACAGAGAGCCCCATCTCATTAGCTATAAGCGCTGCGTATTTGCTAACCCTTTCAGAATGACTGCGCGTATAACTATCCCTGGCTTCAATTGCCTGCGCCAATGATTTAATTGTGCGCAAATAAGTCAGGCGCAAATCCTCATAAAGCCGCGTCAGATTCTTAGTTGAATCCTCTATCCTTTTTGCCAGAAGCGTATTTTGCTTCTCTAATGCCTCATTCCTCTCTTTTAGGCCTTGGGATAATTTTCTAGCTGCTTGAGCCAGCGTATGCAGCTGAACCCCTTTTTCAACAAGAAAAGACAACTTTTCTATATTGAGAGGTGGAGTAATAAAATCATAGATTCCTGCTGTATACAAATATCCCAGCATCTTATTATTAACCTGTTCAACAAATGCAATAATTACACAATCGGGGTCTATTTTTTTTAAGCCTGTGACGATCTCAACGGAATCTAAATCCCGCATAGGGCACTTCGCAATTACCGCATCAAAGGTGTTATGCCTGAGAGAGGCTATGCCAGATGAACCGCTTGATTCAAAGGAAACAAAATACCCTTTCTCAATTATAAGTTTTTCCCTTAAGAATTTTGTTATCTCTTCATCATCGCAAATTAATAGAATTCTTATCTCTTTAGTCATATTTAGCCTACTCTTCTGTCGTTATCCTGACAGCTTCCTCTAATGTGGTTAATCCCTCTTTTACCTTTAAATACGCATCATCCCTTAATGTCTTCATATTGCATTCTAAGGAAGCGTATTTTCTGATCTCGTCCAAAGAGCTCTTTTCTATAATCATCTCCCGTATTTTATCATCAATAAGAACCGTCTCAAGAATCGCTATCCTGCCATAAAAACCGGTATTATTGCAATATTTACAACCTTGCGCAATATAAAATTTTGGTAACAGTTCAGCTTCCGGAAGTTCTCGCCTCCCGTTTTTGTCATGCCCGTGAAAACGGGCATCCATTCTGTCATACTCTCTCTGGATTCCCGTTTGCGCGGGAATGACACCCTGATTTACTTCTGAACGCTGAACTGTTACAAATTTTGCCTCATCAATAAATCCAATCTTCTTTAGAGTACTTTGAGGTATCTCAACCGGTTTCTTACATTTAGGGCAAATTTTACGGCAGAGCCTCTGGGCGCAAAGCATAATCACGCTAGAGGCGACTAAAAAAGGCTCAATGCCCATATCAATAAGCCGCGTAATGCTTGAGATAGCATCATTGGTATGCAATGTTGAGAACACAAGCTGGCCGGTTAAGGCGCTTTTAGTGGCAATATCAGCGGTCTCTGAATCCCTTATCTCTCCAATCATAATTACATCCGGGTTTTGCCTTAAGATTGAACGCAGGCCCGAAGCAAAGGAAAGATTAATCTCAGGTTTCACCTGCACCTGCGTAATCCCGTCAAGCTGATATTCTACAGGGTCTTCTATTGTTACAATATTCCTATCCGGAGTATTTAATTGGTTTAAGACAGAATACAAGGTAGTAGATTTGCCTGATCCGGTTGGCCCGGTGATTAAGATCATGCCAAACGGTTTAGCAATAGCCTCTTTTAAAATACGCAAAGGCTCCTCGGAAAAACCTATTTTATCCAAGCCAATTGAAAGGTTTGCCTTATCAAGTACGCGCAGCACAAATTTCTGGCCAAAACTTATTGGCAGGGCTGAAACGCGAAAATCTATCTCCTTGCCTTCAAACCTTACTTTAAAACGGCCATCCTGGGGAATACGCGTTTCAGTAATATCTAGGTCAGATATAATCTTAATCCTGGCAATAACCGCATTTTGATTGGCCTTAGGTATTTTAAACACCTCTTGCAATGCCCCGTCAATACGATAACGGATACGCAGACAAGCGAATTCAGGCTCAAGATGAATATCAGAGGCCCTTTTCTTTAAGGCCTCAGCAAGCATAAAATCAACTAATTTAACGGTAGGTGCTTTTCCGCTTTCTTCTAAAACAGCGCTAAGCTTAATATCCTCCTGTTTAAACAACCCTGTTTCTTGCAATATTAAATCTGTCTTAAGCTCTGCCTCCTCATCTAAAAAATGCTGCATCTGTTGGGTTTTTAGCTGATACTGTTCATTTATGGCATTGATTATCTCTCCTTCAACGCTTAAAACAATGTCAATATTACAATTTGTATACACCTTTAAATCATCTAAGGCAAAAATATTCAACGGATCAGATACAGCGACAGTAATACTATCAGCCATACGCGAAAGGGGGATCAGATTATACTCCCTGGCTATGCGTTCAGGAATTAATTTAATGATCTCTGAATCAAATCGGTATTTGCTAAGGTGTAATATAGGAATATAGAGTTGAGACGATAAAAGGGAAAGCAGGAACTCCTCAGAAATAAAACCCTGGCTAACTAATATTTTCTTAAGAGGAATGCCTTTTTGTTTCTGAAGCCCTATTGCCTCCTCTAATTGTTCCTTGGTAATCTTTTTGCTCTCTAATAATATTTTAATTATATTTTCTTTGAGAGTAGGCATAGTGCTTTATCAACTAAATAATGATTGCTAAAACGCTAACGAACGCTTTAACGCGAATAAACGCTAATTTTAAACGAATAAACGCTAATTTTGGATTTATTCGCGTTTATTCGCAATAAATTCGCGTTCATTCGCGTTCTTTAATCGCGTTCTTTCGCGTCTTAAAATTCGCGTTAAAGCGTTTATTCGCGTTAAGTATCATACCTTTGTTTATTTGACATAACAACATAGTTAGTCGGACGCGCTTACGCGCAGAACCTCTTCTAATGTAGTTATACCTTCTAATGCTGCTCTTAGGCCGTCCTCCCTTAACGTCTTCATGCCTTGCTTACGGCCCTCTTGCCGAACAAGATGCTCTTGGGCACGGTTTAGAATTAATTCCCTAATAGCCGGAGATAATAATAAAACCTCAGCAATACCAACCCTTCCGCTATAACCGGTATCTAAACAACGGGAACACCCTTTTCCCCGGAAAAATACCGGCTTAATATCCCCAAGGTTTAATTTCAGGCTTTCAATTATATCCTTCTTTATAGTGTACTCCTCTTTACAATGGTTGCAGATTTTACGCACCAGCCGCTGCGCCAACACGCAAATTAAGGAAGCGTTGATCAGATACGGCTCTACCCCCATATTGACTAAACGCACAATCGAACCAGGCGCTGTGGTTGCGTGCAAGGTGGAAAGAACCAAGTGTCCGGTTAAGGCGCTCTTGATGGCAATATCAACAGTTTCGTAATCACGGATTTCACCAATCATTATAATATTAGGGTCCTGCCTCAAAATTGAACGCAGCGCCGAAGCAAAGGTAAGGCCGATATCCGGCCTTGCAGCTACCTGGTTTATCCCTTCTAACTGATACTCTAAAGGATCCTCAACAGTCACAATGTTTTTATCCGGACTGTCTATAAATTTCAAAATTGAATAAAGGGTAGTGGTCTTGCCGCAGCCTGTTGGGCCGCAGACAAGCATCATGCCATGTGGAAGTTTTGAGACTTTTTTTAAGGTTGAGATAATCTCTTCGTTAAATCCTAATTTCTCTATATCCAGCTGGGCCTGGGATTTATCTAATATACGGATAGCAACCTTCTCTCCAAAACTGGAAGGGATAATTGAAACACGAAAATCTACCTCTTTTCCTGCAATTTTGGCCTTAAAACGGCCGTCCTGAGGAAGCCTGTGTTCGGCAATATTCAAATCAGAGATTATTTTTATACGAGACACAATAGAAGGATGTATGCTTTTAGGCAAAGCCTTTTGCTCTTTAAGGATTCCATCAATACGAAAACGCAGGCGCAGGCTGTCGCTAAAGGGTTCAATAAGGATGTCGGATGATTTTATCTCTACTGCGTCTTCAAGAAGCATATTAGTAACTTTGATTGCCAAAGGTTCGCGGCTTATACGGAATAATTCATTATCACTTAAGGCCACCTCTTTCTTCTCATCAATAAGCTCTATTGACGAGGATTTGAGTTCCTTTACCAGATCTTCAACTATATTTTTGGTTAAATCCGGATAAGACGCCTCTATAGCCTGCGTTATGTCATTACTTGTTGAAATAATCGGATTTATCTTATATCCTGTAAGCGCGCTAACATCGTCAATAGCAAATATATTTAAAGGATCAACCATGGCCAAAGTAACCATATCCCCTATCTTTGATACGGCGATTATCTGATAATGACGGGCGACATTAACAGGAATGATCCCTGCTGTATCAGGATCTATTTTGAGACGTTTAAGGTCAATCAAAGGCAGGCCTAAGCCTTTGATTAAAATTGAGATAAGAATCTCTTCCTTAATAAACTTTTGCTCTATAAGTATACTGCTAAGCCTTCCGGACTTTTCCTTCTGAATCTCTAATGCCTTATTAAGCTGTTCCTGCGTGATAACCTTATTATTGATTAATAATTCTTCAAGTTGTCTTTTTAAAGAAACCATATTTTAATCGTTCGTCGTTGCGAAGATTGCCAAGGCTAACTTGTGTCATTCCGAGCGAGGCCGCAAGCAGACTGTGCCATAATGACAAAAACACCGTCATTGCGAGCCCTGCAAGCCAGAAGGCAGTGGCTTGGCTTCCTTTAGCCAAAGCCACACCGTATGGTGCAGGGCGAAGCAATCTCTAT
>JASEHM010000081.1:3410-5301 GCA_030018895.1 Candidatus Omnitrophota bacterium | reverse complement strand
GGCTAAAGAATCCCATCCCTGCTTTAATGCCCAGGCAGCAAAAAGAATCTGCTGATCAGCAGGATTAAGAGAAGAGACAAATTTTTTATCCTTTAAGGTAAGCTCTATCTGAGAGAGATCAATACCGCCAGATTCATTAGGCATATCCCCTGCTGTATTATGCTCTAGCCCTGAAGAAACATTTTGACCTTTTTTAAAAATCGATTGGCTGTTAGAAGCCTGCTTAACTGCTAAGATCTCTCCTGTCTTAAACTGACTTTCCCGAATCATCCATTCCCTATTCTTTTTAAAATACTCCTCATAAAATGACCTGACATCTGGATCTGAATATATCTTAATCTTCTTAATACCTGACGTTGAAAGACTTTTTAAAACCTGATTCAAAAGCTGAGTCCCGCATCCTTTTCCTCGTGCCTCTTGAACTATCATCAATCGAGAGAGTACCTGCGTTTCGTAGTCATAAAGAGCATACCCAATAAACCGCCCCTCTTCCATAGCAACAAAACATCGAAACTCATTAGAAATTAAGGCCCTCTCAATTTGATCTTTTTTAGTCCAACGGTCACTCCGCGGCAATGATTGTTCTAATTGAAAAACAATTTCTAAGATTTCTGGAGTCTTTAACTTACGAAGCGCTTCTTTGCCGCTAAGAACATTAATTATTCCTGAAGAAGCGATTTGTTCGCGCTGTTCTGCATCCTCATCTTGCAGTGAAAAAGCATCTGCCATTGCCGAAGAAACAGATCTAATTCTAGATTCATATTCTACCAAATCTTGGGCAATAACATTTACCTTACCTATCAGCGGTATCTCCTTGGCATTACCTAAAGCCAAAGCATTTGAATTGCTTAGTAATGCTAATACGAGTGCTCCTGACATAAGTTTTTGAATCCAACTGGGATTTTTCTCTAGTTCTAATTTTGAAATTATTTCCAAAGATGAAGCGCCATTGCCTGTAAAAAATTCTATCCCCCCTGAAAAATACATCCTCTTTAACCCAAAGATAGTATCCGTTAATTTATATTCCCCTTTTTGAAAGGACTCTAAGTATTCTTGCCAAAGAGCCTGTTTTGACCAGGGTACTTCTGATTCTAAGCCTTTGATTTTACCATGTAGACCTCCGCGGTCTACGTGACGCTTAAACCACTGAGCTAAAATTAAGGAGTGATATATTTGTCTTAAGGGAGCATAATTAGGGCTGGTGTTTACTTCTTGGGTAATCTCAGGAAGGATAATTTCTTTCATTAGCTGTTCGGAAATAAGACGGAATGTTTCTTCTTCGCTGGTTGACGAATGATTTCCACCTGCGCGGTGTAAATTTTCACCGCGTAGGTGGAAATCACAGATATTCAGGTATTCTGATTCTAAGAGGACTTTAAGTTTTGCTTCAGCTACTAAAGCGCCATCCTCTGTTTCCATTACCACTGCCTTATCCGGAACTATCCAGACACGGTTAGAAGTAGTGATTTCTGTTTTTTTTAACCTTATCCTTGCCTATCCTGCTGTAAAGTTTCTCCCAGAATTCTCTGCCTTTTGGGTTTTTGGGATGCAGGAGTTTAGCCATATCCTTTTTTAATTTGAGATCCTGCTCTAATAACACTCTGCCTAAATCAGTCTGAGAAAGTTCTTCAGAAGTAATCCGATCTGGTTCTTGTGGTTTTAAGTTTACCCAGAAGGCATTGTCAGGAAGAGTAATGCCTAAGAAGAAGTAACGAATGAGCTTTTTAGCTTGTTCGTTTTGCCCGTTTAGCCCGTTGTCCATCAGGAAATTAAAATAGTTATTAGGGTTAGCAGAGTTAACAGAAAGATAACGAAGCAAAGGTTGCGGCTGAGGCAGAGAAAGAGATGGAATGGTTTGCGGAAAACCTAAGGAAGTAAAAGAAAAGGTAAC
>JASEHM010000081.1:1373-3401 GCA_030018895.1 Candidatus Omnitrophota bacterium | reverse complement strand
AGAGAAAGAGATGGAATGGTTTGCGGAAAACCTAAGGAAGTAAAAGAAAAGGTAACTATAAGTATTAAGGTTATGAGTTTACGCATAGTTTGCTGTGTACCACGTTGGGTGCACAGCCATAAACCCGAGCGAAACGAGTGGTTTATGGCTGTGCGTCGTTCGTACTTCATACTTCGTTTTTCGATGTACGATGTACTGTAATTAAAGTATACACTATAAAATTGCCAAAAACAAGGCTAAAACAGGTAAAAAAGAAAGTGCTTGCTTTCGAGAGCTCGTCGGAGAATAGCTAAATCAACTACGCAGTTTAATTTGGTTAATAAATTTTTATTGCAAATAAAATCTTGACAAAACATAAGAGGCAGTGTATTATAAAAACAATAAATTTTTATAAAATATGTGAGAATATTATAGTTAATACTGAAAAACCAGTGTTAACTAAAAAAGAAGGGTTTTTCGGTATTAATTATAAAATATGAAAGCAAAGATTTTTTTATCAGCCTTATTTTTTAATTTAATTTGTTATTGCTTTGCGATAAATAACTTAGCTTATGCAGGCAGCATGGCTGCAGATTATTTATGCGACATGGGGACTGCTTATTATAAGTTAGGTAAATATGAAGATGCCTTAAGAGAGCTTAGGAGCGCCTTGCTTGTAGATTCAGATAATCAAATTGCTAAAAAGTATATAAATCTGATTATTTTAGAAGAATTGGATGTTCCTGTCCGTTCTAGTATCTCAAAAAAAGACAAGCTAGTAGGAGAAGTTTCGCAGAAAAAAATACCTTCTAAATCTAAAGATGAGGCAATGGGAGAGGCATTGCATAGTTTTGCCGGGAGAGAGACTAAGGTAAAACTTGAAGAAAAGCCAGAAGAAAAAAAGCAGAAGGCGAATGAATCAGGTGTCTTGAGCGGTGAATATCGCCTGGGTTTAGGAATTAGCTCGGATGGTGTGATTTGGAAGGATGCCAATGCAGATAAGGTAGGGGTACCGCGAGAGAAAAACTGGCAGTATCTTTGGGGCGAGCAGCGCCACAATACCTATGACCCTAAAATCTATGACCGACTGCGTTTAAATATGCAGACTCAATTTGATAGTCCGCTTAACGCCTTTATGGAGGTTACTATTGATCCCTGGACATTTGTTGGTAAAAACCATGTTACAATTAATGCGGTTTCCGGCGGCGATGTGGTGGATATGGATTTAAAATACTGGTCAGCAGATAGGCGTACGATAAATGAGACTTATCGTTCAAAAAAAGGAAATATCATAAATCTTAAACAAATAAAGGTTGTTGATAATAAAACTACGGTTGCAACTCCTACGGGTATTTCTGATTGGGCCACGTCTTATGCCCCCATTCAGCCTACGGAGATAAACCGTGATTATCAGCCGATAAGGAAATTCTGGTTTGATTATATACAGGATGATTACGCCTTGAAGGTTTTTCTCATTTCTGATGAAGGAGAAGCCTTAACTACCGATGATCCTTTAAGAATATCTAATAATCATGTTTACTGGGAAGAGAGTCCCTGGCTTGATGAATATGAGCCGAGTAGAATTTTTAAGCCTGACAGCGGATTGAATCCTCTAAAAAAAGGAAGATGGATAAGAAGATTATCTTTCTTTGCCAAGGATAGCAGTGATGACTGCCCGCATCGGCTTACCTTTTTAAGAGGAGCGTCTTTTAATCTTAATAGAGAAGATTATTCATTAAATACTACGGTAGCTACGCCTAAGAGTTTATGGGATGACTATGAGAATTCAAATAGTATTGATGCAGCTATCAGGCTAAAGGTTCCTCTTCAAGATAATTTACAATTGGGTTTCACCACTACCTCGAAGATGGGTTTAAGTGGAGGCAGTGCAGAGGCCTTAAATCAGGTACAGGCAGTAGATTTAAGTTACAGGCCAGCCGAATCTCATCATATTTACGCAGAGATTGGAGAAAGTCACACAGATATTCAGGAGACAAAAGGATTTGATACAGAATATGATGGAGTAGCAGCTAAATTAGGTTATGATTA
>JASEHM010000081.1:0-1363 GCA_030018895.1 Candidatus Omnitrophota bacterium | reverse complement strand
CAAAAGGATTTGATACAGAATATGATGGAGTAGCAGCTAAATTAGGTTATGATTACTTTTCTACTAGGAATAAAGGGATTTATGAACTAGAACTCACTGCTGCCCATATGAATAGTAAATTTTATCCAGGCCTATCCAATTATCGTTATACTCGGCGTGATGAACCCACATTTTCGCGGCATATTTATTTTGCTGAAATTGCAAAAAGAGACCAGGCCCTAATTTGGGGAGATGGTATGGATAGGGGTAGAAATGTTATTGGTTTTAAATTGGGTTTAAAAACATTGGATGAAAAATTAGATACTGACATAAAGTATCGTAATGTGCATAAAGATACTGGAAAATATATGGAGTCAGTGTTAAGAAGCGAGTCCATATATAAAATTAATTCTCGTTTGACTTCAAAATTATTAACCTACTATCAACACCTACCCAGAACTCATGCGAATCGTGACCCGCTTATTTATGCTAAAACTATGTATTCCTTAACCGATTATTTTTCAGAAGAGGATATTCACCCGGAAAATAGCAGCATAATTGATGGTAAAGACCCTTCAGTGGGTGCTTTTGGTTTGGGGGCAAAATACAACCTCATAGAGAATTTGGTTTCTATAGAGGGGATTTATGAGAGGACTAATGACCCTTCGGATTTTCCGCGCGGCCTTTTGAATGATGTTTATGTTACTACTGAAACGCAGGATGGTATTGTTTATGATAAAGTGGTGCCTTTTCTGTATGACCAGAAATTCTTTGATTTACCACCTTACCATTATTACAACATTGCTAGGACCAAGTTTATCTATACCCCGGCTAAAGAATGGGAATTTATTTTAAGTTATACATATAATGAAAACAGGCACGCCACCGGCATTGATGATAATATAAACCATGCAGGCATTGAGACAACTTATAAGCCCACAGACAAATTGACATTTTGGCTTAAATATACTTACGCTAAGTTAATCGATCTTTATAAGCAGAATAAATATCAACATACTGGTTTTTATGAAGGCCATCATAATTTCTTTCTTGGCTCTGAATATGAGTTTAATAAAGATGAGGCTTTTACTTTCTTATACGGCGAATTTATGGGTTATAATAACCCGTATGAGCAGGCCAACTGGACACTTTCCGCATTAGACACTCAGCATATCTTCCGTCTATTTTACCGTCGTAAATTCTAAAAAAAATTGCAAAAAAAAATGGCAATGCGAGTTTGTAATTGCAATGCGGGCTTGTTATACATTCGTCTGCACCATACGGTGCAGGGCTCAGTATTTCGCTAGGAGCTTCATTTGCTTAAATATAGGGTCATTCGTAAATAACTTGATAGTATTTGCATAAGTCTTTGATAATAAAGGGG
>JASEHM010000080.1 GCA_030018895.1 Candidatus Omnitrophota bacterium | reverse complement strand
AAAAACATAAACTCAGCCGGGAAAATTATTTTTTGGGAGTTTTGAAACAGTCCCAAATTGTCAAAAACAAGGCTAAAACGGGTATTTTTGAAAGCGTTTTCCTTTGCTTTTCCGACGAATCTAATCCCTATTAAATAAAAGCTGTTGTCAGGAGCTTTTCAGTGTGATAATATAAAGTGGATATGAAAAAGTACCTTTATGGTTTAGCTGCGGATAAATATAAAGGGCCTGTTTTTGGTATTATCAAGGCTTTTTTATTGCTTATTTCCCTTGTTTATGGCTTGATAATCAGGGGCTTAATTTTCCTTTATTCCTTTAGGCAGAAGCGCTTAGATGTTAAAGTTATTAGCGTGGGCAATATTACTGTAGGCGGGACAGGCAAGACCTCTCTGGTTGAGTATCTTGCCAGATACCTAAAGCAGCAAGGCCGTAAAGTAGCTATACTCAGCCGCGGCTATAAGAGGAAGGTTATAAACCGCAAGATACGTAATACGCATGACCTTTCGGTTTTGCTCAAGGCGCAGGCGCAATACGAATCAATGGGGGACGAACCTTATATGCTTTCTCAAAAATTAGAGGATATCCCGGTTATTGTTGATACAGGTAGGGTAAGGGCAGCAAAAAGAGCAATAAAAGATTATGGCGCAGATACGGTTATATTAGATGATGGGTTTCAACAATGGGGCATAATTAAGGATTTAGAGATTGTGGTTGTTGATACTACTAATCCCTTTGGTAATTGTCATATGATACCCAGGGGGCTCTTGCGCGAGCCGCTTTCCAGTCTTAGACGTGCTGATATTTTTGTTTTGACTAAGGCTGATTTTGGCGCGGGGCTAAATAAGCTCAAGGATATTTTAAAGAGAATTAATCCAAATGCGCTGATTGTAGAAAGTATTCATGAGCCTGTGGGATTGTATGATAAAAGTCTCCCAAGGGCTCAAGTATTTAGCTTAGGTTTACTTAAGGGTAAAGAAGTAACTGTATTCTCTGGCATAGGGGATCCGGGTTCTTTTGAAGGCTTACTTAATAGTGTTGGCGCTAAAATTAGTTTATGTTTTCGGTTTCCTGATCACCATTATTACACCAAATTAGATTTAGAAAGAATCATTAAGGGTTCCCTTAGCAAGGGCATAGATACAATTATTACTACTGAAAAGGATGCGGTAAGGCTTAGCAATTTAGAGCTCACAACTTATAGCTTACAGCTTTTATGTTTATGTATTAAATTAACAATAATAAAAAATGAACAGGGACTCTGTAATAGATTATTGCGCCTGTATTCTTGTTAAGTTAGTTGGTTTTTTTATAAGGCGCCTGCCTAAGAATTTCAGTCTTTTTCTGGGAAGAAGGCTTGGCGATCTCTTTTTTTGTTTTGATCTCAAACACAAGGCAATTGCCTATTCTAATATAAAAACAGCCTTAGAGTCTGAGGGGCTCCTGCCATCTAAATTATCCAAAATAACCAGGGAGTTTTATCAGGCCTTTGGCCAGAATCTGATAGAAATATTTTTTGTCCCTTTGATAGATAAGAATTATCTGGATAAATATGTGGCTTTTGAGGGGTTGGAGAATATTTCAATTAGCCTTAAAAAAGGAAAAGGCGCGATTCTTTTAGTGGTTCATGAAGGCAGTTGGGAGCTTTCTAATGTTATTTGCGCTAATTTAGGGTTTCCTTTTGTTTTATTCGGCCGGGCCCAGAAATACCCTCGCCTGAACGAACTGCTTAATTCATATCGTAAATTAAGGTCTTCTAAGGTGATTCAAAGAAAAGGCGGGGTGCGCCAGTTGATTGAGGCGCTCAAAGATAATTATGCGGTTGGTATGACTCTAGATCAGGGCGGGAAAAAAGGCGCCTTAGTTAAATTCTTCAATAAAAAGGCTTCTTTTGCAACCGGCGCATTGAGGCTGGGGTTAAAATATGATACTGCGATTATTCCGGCTTTTTATACGCGGGTAAAAGGCCCGTTTCTAAAGATTTTTATTGAATCGGCATTTGAAATTAGAAAGACAGGCGATTTAGAAAAAGACCTGCAGAATAATTTAGAAAGATTGGTTGGGATTTACGAAAAATATATTTTTAAATACCCCAGGGAATATCTCTGGACCTACAAGATATGGAAGTATGCTATAGAGAAAAAGATTCTCATCTTAAGCGATGGAAAGGCCGGCCATAATCAACAGGCGCAAAGCGCCTCAAATCTCACCGGAGAAGCTTTAAGAAAAAAAGGGTTTTCTGTAAACATCCGGACTCAAGAAATAAGATTCAAAAATAAGTTTTCTAAATACAGCCTCATCCTGAGCAGTTGTCTGGCAGGCAAATATATCTGTCAGGGGTGCCTCTGGTGCTTAAAGACTTTTCTTAAAAAAGATGTTTATAAGTCATTACTTGCTATTAAGCCGGATATAATAATTTCCTGCGGCGGGAGTATAGCAGCGGTTAATTTTGTGCTATCTCAAGAGAATTTAGCTAAATCAATAGTGGTTATGCGGCCGTCTGTTTTGAGTGTGAAAAGATTTGATCTGGTGATAATGCCTAAACATGATTTTTCGCCAAAGAGGAAAAATGTCATTGCCACTGAAGGCGCATTAAATTTAATTAATGAGGAATATTTAAAAGAACAATCTGAAAGTTTAATACGCAATACGCGTAACCCTTCGACGGAGTTTATTCTAAGTGAAGGCGAGGGGCTTAAGGCAGGTGCAATACACAGCAACGAACTTTACATCGGGCTTCTAATCGGCGGGGATACGAAAAATTTTATCCTTAAAAAAGAGGTAATTTTAGAAGTAATTAAGCAGATAAAGGCAGTATGCGAAACCTTAAATGCCCAGGTCCTCATTACGACTTCCAGGCGAAGCTCAAAAGAAATAGAGGTTTTAATTAAAAGGGAATTTAAGGATTATTCCCGTTGTAAGCTGCTAATTATAGCTAATGAAAGGAATATCCCGCAGGCAATAGGAGGGTTGCTTGGTTTAACGAAAATTATTATAACCTCTCCTGACAGCATCTCTATGATTTCAGAGGCAGTAAGCAGCAATAGGTATGTATTGGTGTTTAAAGTAGATAGGTTGGATAAGAAGCACAAAGGTTTTCTTATTCGTTTTCATAAAAACAAATATATTTATCTGATTGATGCTTTAGAATTAGCTAAAAAGATTACAGATATTTGGCGCCTAAAGCCGTTGATTCATACTTCGTTAGATAATCTTTCGGTGTTTGAGGCAATAAAGAGGGTAGTATGAATATCCTGCAGATTTTACCTGAGCTTAATGTTGGAGGGGTTGAGACCGGGACCGTTGATCTGGCAAAATATTTAGTCAGGTTCGGGCATAAGGCAGTTGTTGTATCTGCCGGAGGGGAACTGGTTGAGGCTCTTTCAGCAGTTGGCGCAATACATTACAGGCTCCAGGTAAATAAAAAATCTATTATTTCTATTTTAAAATTAATCCCTGAATTGGCAGAGATTATCAGAAAAGAAAAGATTGATATTGTGCATAGCCGCTCGCGTGTCCCTGCATGGATTGCCTATTTTGCTGCTCGGCGTACAAAAACAGTTTTTATTACTACCTGCCATGGTTATTATAAAAAACATCCTTTTAGCGCGGTAATGGGGTGGGGAAAGCGGGTGATTGCCTTAAGTAATGTTATTGCCCGGCATATGAGGGATGATTTTAATTGTCCTTCTGAGCGCATAAGGATAATTGCGCGCAGCGTTGACCTTGAGAAATTCAAATATACTGACCCAAAAGAAAAAAGAAAAAAAGATGAGTTTAATGTAGGGATTATTGCCAGGATTACTCCGCTTAAAGGGCATCTAGATTTTATTAAGGCCATGGCTAAGATTGCCAGGGTTATACCAAATTTAAAGATTTGGATAGTTGGTGATTCGCCTGCCTCTAAGGAGGCATACAAGGAGGAACTCCAGATCTTAGCGAGGAGGCTGGGGCTTAGTCATTGCACTAATTTTTTAGGCACACAACGCAATATCCCTGAGATTTTATCGCATTTGGATCTTCTTGTGCTTGCTACCAGGACTCAGGAGGCGTTTGGCAGAGTGATTATAGAGGCGCAGGCCTCAGGCGTGCCTGTGGTTGCGACAGGAGTAGGGGGCGTAGTGGATATTATTGAAAATGAAAAAACAGGCCTGCTTGTTCCGGTATCTGATCCAGAGAGGCTTGCTGTTGCGGCAATAAGGATTTTTAAAGACCCTGAGCTTGGAAGGAATTTTGCGCAAGAGGCGTATAAGAAAGTAAAGGATAAATATAATATTGAACTTATGGTAAAGAATACCTTGGATGTCTACGAAGAAGCATTGAGTAATTATAATATTTTAGTTATTAAATTCAGTTCTTTAGGGGATGTTGTATTGTCAAGTGCTGCTTTAAGGGCAATCAGGGAAAAGTTTAAAACGAATTATAAAATCAGTTTATTAGTTTCAGCCCCTTCAAAAGACGCGGTTTTAGCCTCTCCGTATATAGACGAATTATTGGTTGTTGATTTTAACGGTAAAGATAAGGGCTGGCTTGGATTTCTGCGCTTGGGGAGGGAATTAAGGAAAAAGAATTTTGATATTGTGATTGATTTGCAGAATAATCGTAAGTCCCATATATTAGCAATTTTAAGTTTGGCGCTTGAGCGTTATGGATACGATAGAAAATTCGGCTTTTTGCTTAATCACCGGCTCAAGGAAGAAAAAGTATCAGTCGGGGCGCTGGCGCATCAATTTAGAATATTAAAGATGTTGGGTATAGATTTGACTGATTCGCGTTTAGAGGTTTGGCCTTTAGCTTGCGATATACAGTATGTAGATGAGTTCTTAGGCAGTCAGTGGTTAAGCGCTAAGGGAAGAATAGTTGGTTTAAATATAAGCGCAAGCCAGAAGTGGCAGACTAAAAACTGGCTGTTTAAGCATATGGTTAAATTTTGCGAGGAATTAGGCCGCCGGGATATGCGGGTTGTGCTTACCGGAACAGAAAAGGATAACCTTACAGCAGAGGCGCTATTAAAATCGGTTAAGAACGCAAGGCTCATTAATACATGCGGTAAAACTACAATTAATCAACTGGCATGTTTGATTAAAAGATGCAGCGTGTTTGTTTCCTGCGATTCCAGTCCCCTGCATATTGCCGCAGCTGTAGGCACTCCATTTGTTGCGCTTTTTGGAGCAACTGATCCTAAGAGGCATCTTGCGCAGGTAAAAGAATGCCTTGTGATTAAAAAGGATTTAGCTTGCAGCCCGTGTTATAAGCCAAGATGTAGAAATAAAAAATGTATGGAGTTAATTACTCCGCAGGAGGTACTGGAAGCGGTGGAGAAATTAGTACATAGTACATAGCATTGCTGTCCAAATTAGCTGCTAGAGTGTCATTCCCGCAATCTTTAAGCGGGAA
>JASEHM010000007.1:12978-14619 GCA_030018895.1 Candidatus Omnitrophota bacterium | reverse complement strand
ATCTCAAAATACATTTCGCGTCGATAAGTAACGTCTAATTTGGACACGAGTGATACGTTTTAGAAAATCAGAAATCCTCTGCATACACTCCGCTGCACCTTTTTCCAGAGTAAACCAGCGCACAAAATATAAAGAGACCACATTTACGGCAAAGAATTGATTTGTCAGGTCATATAAACCCCAGGCAAAGATTAAAGGCCATTCTCTCATCTTTTCTTTATTCATTAAATATCCTTTTCTTTCTTCTTTGCCTCTTCAGTGAGGGTTTTTAAAAATTACATTTTTTTGCCCACAGGCATTATATATAGCGGTTCTTCTTTAATATTTAAAACCTTCTTAACTGCCTCATCCACAAAAGCACCAATGGCTACTGTTTTCAAACCCAAAGATTCTGCTTGAAGATAGATATTTTGTCCTGCATGCCCCACTTCTATATGCACATATCTTTCTCCCCGCTCACCATATTTTCGGGTTGTTCTTTTGTATTGAGCGCAGATAACCAAACTTATAGGCGCGTTCTTTATGGGAGCCTGAAAAAGGGACGCAGAATATAAAGCAAATCGTTTATCGCCTTCTGCAATCATAATAAGTGAGTGTCCTTCTGGATTATAACGATAAATACCGGGCTTTAAATTTTCCACTCTCCCTGCTACTAAATAAATTTCTAAAGGACATAAAGCACCGGCAGAAGGAGTAGTTCTTCCTCCCCAGTTAATAGTAATGCCAGAGGCTGCCCAAAGAAGGCAAGATATTTCTTTTAAGCTTAATGCCGCATCTTTATATTCCCTTACTGACCTTCTTTTAGAAATCGCTTCTTCTACTGAAAGTTTTCCGATTGCTTGGATAGAAGGAAGCTTAAGTTCTTCTTTATTTTCCGCTAAAAGTATCTTTTTATTTTTAAAAAAGTATCCACTGAAAAATAATTCTGTAAACATAATTACGATTAAGATTAAAAAGTATCTTTTTATTCTTCCCATCTTTATCATTGCCCTTGAATATTCAGATTAGTAAGACCGAGCTCTTTAGCCCATTTTATAGCTTCTTCAAATTCTTCTCGGGTAATTCTGCGGCTAATCTCAGGGTAAAGATGAGCTTGATGATAAGGTGTATACTGCGACATAATGTTAAGATAAGTATCTTGGGGTAAATTTTGCGCTATCCACTCAATAATTTCTTTGGTTCCGGCAACTCTATTAGGCATAACTAAATGTCGAATCATTAGGCCTCTATACATCAGGCCATCTTTAGCTGGTTTTGCTGCGCCCACCTGACGCTGCATCTTTAAAATAACTTGTCTTGTAAGTTCAGCATAGTTCTTTGCTCCTCGTAAATGTATTTCAACATATTTAGCCGCTTTATCAGAATCCCAATACTTAAAATCAGGCAGATAAATATCGATTATTCCATCCAACATTTTTAATATCTCCGGACGCTCCCATCCACAAGTATTGTAGACCAGGGGAAGCCTTAAACCTTTACTAACTGCAATATCCAAGGCAAGAAGAATATGAGGAGAATAATGAGTGGGAGTAACTAAATTGATATTATGGCACCCTATCTTTTGCAGTCTTAACATCATCTGGGCCAATTCTTCTATGCTTGTTGCCTTTCCCTCTCCGCCTTGACTAATCTGCCAATTTA
>JASEHM010000007.1:0-12878 GCA_030018895.1 Candidatus Omnitrophota bacterium | reverse complement strand
AATTCTTCTATGCTTGTTGCCTTTCCCTCTCCGCCTTGACTAATCTGCCAATTTATACAAAAGACGCACCTGAGTCCACAATTGGTGAAGAATATGGTTCCCGAGCCTCTTTTGCCTACCAGGGGCTTTTCCTCTCCGAAATGGGGATGATATGAGGCCACAAAAGCTTGAGAAGTTGCCTGGCAAAAACCCTTTTCGCCAGCAAGCCGATTTACTCCACATTGTCGGGGGCAGAGTCTACAGTTTTTCATTATGTTCCAGAGTTCTTCTGCGCGTTTTTTCAACTCGCCGGTTTTGTGCAATTTTAGATAAGCAGGTTCAAAAGCTAGCCGGGGAGTAGTACTGGATACAGAGTTTACTTTTTTATCTTTATCTCCACTAAATAACATAAAGAGTAAACCTGTTATTACTAAACAAAAACCCAAGAAAATAAACCTTTTTCTTAATGGTTCTTTCACTTAAAACTTCTTCTCTTTATTAAGTTTGTCCCGGTTAGAAAGCTTGACCCGTTAGAGATATGTTTTCTAACGGGGTAAACGTTAAATTCAAAATTAATCGGATGCCAAAGTATATTAGGATTATAGCGCTTATAATCCTTGCTATTATAAAGACAACCGAAGACTTCTTTATTTTATCAACTACAAACCCTATTAGTGTTCCGAGTGGAATAAGAGGCGTGATGAGCGTCCCAAGGCCAAAAGAAAAACCAGCCAAAAGTCCCCATAGGGAATCTTTCGTTGTTGCAGCGATATATGTTAGGATCGCCAAAAGAGGCGTGCAGGGAGAAAAACCAATCAGTAGGCCAAACAACATCATATTGAATTTGGATTTTCTTACTATTTCTGCGCGAAGAAAATTGCAGAATGGATTCGATAGAATAAAATTTTGATTAATATTGAGAAGATAAAATAAGCCTATAAGGATAATCAAAATGCCAAGTATCAACTGAAGATATATGCCTTTAGAGCCAATTAAACCAAAAACAAACCTGTAAAAAACAACTGATAAAAACCCGAGCAGGGAATAAGCAAACAGACGGGAAATTGAAAAAATAGCAGTAAACCTTAAGGCTATTTTCCATGTGGGCGCTCTAGCGTCAACCTGTGGCAGTCCTCCAATATAAGGAAGAATTATGGGAATACAAATAAAAAGACAAGGGCCATTTCCCAATGTTATTCCCGCAATAAATATTTTTATAAGTTCATTCATTCTCTTCTACCTCGAATTGGCATAAATAGTAACAGTTCAGCCTTTGGAAGTATTTTGTCATTTTAGACTGTGTCATAATGACAAAAACACCGTCATTGCGAGTTCTGCAAGCCAGAAGGCAGTGGTTTGGCTTCCTTTAGCCAAAGCCACACCGTATAGTGCAGGACGAAGCAATCTCTATCACCGTCGGAGATTGCTTCGTCGCTCGCTTCGTTCGCTCCTCGCAATGACGAAAAACACGAATTGCGGCACAGTCTGAATGACGAAAAACACGAATTGCGGCACAGTCTGAATGACGATGAGACGCTTCCAAGAGCTGAACTGTTACCATAAATATAGTTTCCACGTTTTTTCAGTGGGAACTATTTAAGGTATCTTTCAGTGAATTTTATTATATTATTCATCATGCCAACTGTCTCAACCGGGTATTTACCCACGGCTGATTCTGCCGAAAGCATAACAAAATCAGTGCCGTCTATTATGGCATTTGCTACATCCGTCACCTCTGCGCGTGTAGGCCGGAGATTTTCAGTCATACTCTCAAGCATCTGTGTCGCGGTAATAACAAATTTCCCCACGCGGTTACATTTTTTTATTATCATCTTCTGAATGATAGGAATTTCGTAAATTGGTAATGATACTCCCATATCCCCGCGTGCTATCATAATGCCGTCTGAAGCCTTAATTATTTCATCAATATTCTTTATACCTTCTCTATCTTCTATCTTGGCGATGGCTCGACAATGAGAATTTGTTTTAAGCAGTTTTCTTACGTCTAAAATGTCCTTCTTCGTACGCACAAATGACTGAGCGATATATTCCACACCGTGCTTTTCGCAGAAGAATATATCCTGTATATCTTTCTGATTTATGTCGCCGAATTCAAGCCTTGCCTGCGGGATATTTACGCCCTTATGCTCTAAAAGCCGCCCGCCGATAATTACCTTAACCTTCAGGCTGTTTTTAGCCCGGCCGATCACTTCTAAAGCGATATTTCCATCGTCTAGGAATATTTGGTGCCCGTTTTTTATAGTTCGTAGCGGGCCTTGGTAATCAAAAGGTATCTTCTCGCGCGTGCCCTTTACCTTTTGTTGAGTAAGCCACAAAATCTTGTGTTTTTTAAGCTCAACTGGCTCGATAAGATCACCTACTCGAATACGATGACCTTGAAGGTCTCCAAGAAGCTTTATTCGCCTACGATATTTCGCGTTTAGTAATCGGATGAGACTTATCTTATGAAGTAATTCCTGCGGTTTGCCGTGAGAAAAATTAAAGCGTGCGACATCCATACCAATACGCATCATCTTTCTGAGCACCGTCTCGCTCGACGACGCCGGGCCAATCGTGCAGATTATCTTAGCTTTAACCATAGAATTCTTTCTCAATAAGATTTCCTTAATTTCTCTATCAGTTTCTCGAATGGAAAGTTAGCGCCCGGACATTCAGTAATTTTAGGGTCATTCGTAAATAACTTGGTAGTATTTGTATAACCCTTTGATAATCATAGAGAAATAAAAAATATTGTTTACCAATGTCATCTATGAAAAAAATGGTAACAGTTCAGCTTCCGGAAGTTCTCGCCTCCCGTTTTTGTCATGCCCGTGAAAACGGGCATCTATTCTGTCATACTCTCTTTGGATTCCCGCTTGCGCGGGAATGACACTCTGATTTACTTCTGAACGCTGAACTGTTACCCAAATTTTCTCTATTTCTTAACTCTTGACTCTTAACTCTGATTTATAGCGGGGAGGAGCTTCGTTAGTTGATTTAGCTTAATGGCGACATCGTCATGATTTTTTGCGCAATCTCTGGATACTGAGCGATAAATTTAAGCTCCTCTTCTACTAAGGGTTTTTGATTATGCACGTTAGCGTATCTGGCTAATTCCAAAACTTTTGTTGCCTCGGCATCATCTTTAAAAACTATTTCCAATTTTTCATAGACATTTCTAAAACCTTTTATCCCGGAATATTCGCCTACAGTTATTTGTCTCCCTGTTTCAATAACTTCCGGTTCGCCTCGGCCTAATTCTTCAAAATCGTAAAGTTCATAATTGCGTCTATCTTTAAGCGCGCCGTCGGCATGGATTCCTGATTCATGGGCAAAGGCATTTGCTCCGATGCCGGGTTGATTTATAGGAATAGGAATGCCGAAAGCATATGAGGCATATTTACAAAGCCGCCAGGCCTTTTTTAAATCTATGCGTTCATCCAAGGCATATTTACCCTGCATCCCGCTTCCGTATCTTATGGCAAGGATCACTGCTACTAAATCCGCATTCCCAGCACGTTCGCCCATACTATTAACGCAAGTATTAATGTAAGCATCCACTCCTGCATCATTTGCGGCTTTAGCGCCAGCAACAGAATTCGCCACAACCATCCCTAAATCATTATGACAATGCAATTCAATGGGTAATTGTATGGCTTCTGCTAATTTTTTAATCCGTTCATATATCGTAAACGGACTGTCGTAGCCCAATGTATCGCAATAACGAAATCTATCAGTACCGGCTTTTTTTGCCGCTTGAGCAAATGAAATCAGGTAACCTATTTCCGTGCGCGAGGCATCTTCCGCATTTACGCCTATAGACTCCGCCCCTAACCCTCTTGCTGTTTTTACCGCATCTGCCATCTCTTTTATGACCGAGGTATGATCTAGCTTGCCCTTAAATTTATGCCTGATCATCTGCTCAGATGTAGACATAGAAAGATTTAAATGTTTTATTTTAGGGCAACTCTTGAATGTTTCCTGAACATCTTCCTCTATTGCCCTAAGCCATCCTTCTAACCGAATGGGCGAGAGGATATTCATTTCGGTTAATTTCAAATTAGCGTTCAAATAGTTTGTTTCATGATGAGTTGTGGGAAAACCGAATTCACTCTGAAAAACTCCTAATTGGTTAAGATAAAGATTAAGAATTGTCTTTTGTAACTTGGAAAGACAAATCCTCGAAGTCTGCACCCCATCTCTGTTAGTTACGTCAATAAGATAGATTTTTGGCATCGCATCACCTCCTGCTATGTAAGGTTATTTATAAAACGTTCGATTCTATTTAATCCTTCGATAATATTTTCCATTTTCTTTCACTCAACCTTAATAACTACTTTTATCTCTGGATGTTTATCATCTTGGAACCGAACATCCGGAGGAATAACGAGTTTGGGAGTTAGGGTTACATTTTCGGTTATTGATTTCAAGTCAATCGGTTCTGTGGTAATCTTGATTTCATCTTGCGGGATTATGCTTGGGATTAAAACCCGCGTCTTTTCTGGAATAGCTTTTATCTGGATAATTCTTACGCCTGAAGACGGACGGCCATGGGTGCTCACTTCAATAGGGATATCAAGAAAAATCATTCTGTAAACTTTAAGTTTAACCTCGCCAGGCTCTACATTAACTACTGAAAGTCCGCTAGGATAGTTTATTAACCCCTTGGAAATTAAAAATCTGTTCTCTCCATCTTTAACTCCAGACATATCTAATGATAATTTAAGTTCTTCGGGTTTAAGAAAGTTAAATGTTCTTTCTGTCCCGCTTAAAGTCACGCTAATCTGTTTTGACTTTGGTTCTCCAATAATCTTATCGGCGGATAAGTTACGATATTCAATGGGTATGGTAAAATCACGGCGGATTATTTCCATTCGGTGTCCAAAGGTAAACCAAAGGCTGACTGTTAAGGCAAGGGCGATAATCTTTTCCAGAAAATGCCCGGTTAGAAAGTCTATTATAGGCGGTTTACCTTTGATAGGAAACCTCTTAGAGTAGAAATCTTCAAGGGCGCCTTGAAGTTCTGCAACGTTATTCAATTGTTTAAGCCTGCCTGCCTCTGCTATTGAAATTACCCCTCTCTCTTCAGAGACAACAATACATAAGGTATCTGTGCGTTCTGTTATACCTAAGGCAGCAGCATGGCGTGTCCCTAAATGGTCTATTTCCCGTATATTTGTAGAAAGAGGCAGGTGGACGCTAAATTTACCTATCCGTATTCCATCAATAATCACTGCGCCGTCATGACTGGGAACATTGGGATCAAAGATGTTCTCCAACAAAACCCCGCTCAACAGGCCATCTAAATCAGTTCCTGCCTCAATATGGCGTTCTAAAGGGTCTCTTCCCCGGATAACCACTAATGCGCCGATTTTCTTGCGGGAGAGATTAATTATTGCGCTGCTTAAGATACTTATCTCTTCTCTGAGTGGAATCTTCCAATGACGCTTGCGGGAAATTCCCAAAATGGCGATACGCTCAAAAAGATGTCGTAAATCCTCCTGGAAGATTATTACTATCGTAATCAAAAAAATGGCAAAAAAGGCCTGGAATACTAAGGTAGTCAAATATAAACTGAAGGCCCGGGCAAAAATATAAATTGAACCCAAGATAACCATGCCAATCAAAATAAATCGCGCTTTTGCCTTTTTAAGCCAAACTAACAGCGAGTAAATAAAGATAGCAATGACTCCAATATCAATGAAGTCTACCAATCTAATGTTGTGGGCAAATTCCAGAATATGTTTAAACATTTTTACAGTACTTTGTTAGAAAATTAGGGCGCTGTCCCTAATTTCTCTTCATTACAGTGTCCCGATTGGATCGGAAACAGTTCCCGGTTCCCTTTATCATAATAAGCTTATTTTACCATGCCCTTTACTTTTTTCAAAATATTTTTGGACATTGATTGGACATGATTTTCCTTTAATTCCTCTTGGCTTGTGAGGGTTTTGTTATAGAGTTGGGGTATCAAAATAATCTGAAGGGAAGTGAATCTAATGATTGCGAAACAGAAAAAGAAAAGCATGGAGTTTCTGAGCAAACTCTGAAAAACTTCCAATTTAGGTCAGAGGCCCCTAAAAATCCACCTGAAATCTCGTCTGAAGAATATCGGCATCGCCATAGCCATTACGATTAGCAAAAATGTAATTGAACATCATCCGCATATTAGGGTTAAGGTACCAGTTAAGGCCAAAGGTTACGTCAGAAAGTATCCCTCCGTTAATGTTGTTCTCGTCCAAATCAAGGTAAGAATACCTTAAAGCCGCTTCCCAGGCGCCCCAGGTTTTATCTTTAAGCGAGAAGTTGTGTTTTGGGCGCACGCGCAAAAACTCTCCGGTTGAGCGGCTGTATGCCCTAGTTTCTCCGGTAAAGAAATAACTCGCTAATCCGTAAAGCCCTTGGAAATAAACATCTTCATTTCCTTTGCGGTCAACAGAAGAACCTGCATATTCGGCTTCAAAAGATAAAGGGCCGCGAATATATGCTGTTTCTAAGCCATAAAGATTAGCTTTCTTGGCGCTAAATACCCCGGTATCCACAAAATATGGGGCCAGGTTACTTTCGGGTTTTGACCGGTATTGCAGAGTGCCATTGGTTTTTCTATTGCTATAAGAGAAGCCCAAATGCAAAAACTCCTCTCCTTTATTCTTATAAATAGGGGTTGCGGTAATGCGGGTTCCGAAATTATATTTATTAGAAGTTCCCATTCCATAATCATCGGTATCGCGAAATACACCCAAAGCCAAGGTAAGCGCGTCATTAAAGAATGTGGAGTTTGATTGGATGCCGAGATTTCTGCCTGGCATCAACGCATAGGGAAGGCCATATTCCATAAAGGTAAGATAACTATTTGAGGTTAAGTTCTCTCTTCCCATTGGCTCAAACATATGGCCGAGGCGTAGCATACCTATATAAGGGATATTCTTCCAGCCGATAAAGGCATCCTGAACCCGGGCCTTTCCGGTGTCTCCGGCAAACTCATACTCAAATTTGTAAATCCCATCCCCGTACATCGTGCCTTTTGCTTGCAGCCGCGACCGTCTGATCTGATCTCTAGATTTGGCAGCGCCAACCTTGCTCCTTAAGCTATTCTCCTCGCCAAACCAGGCTGAATCAACCTGTAGCTTTCCATTGATGGACATATCAAACTGCTTGTCTTCACTGGATATATACAAACCGTCCTTCCAAGAAACCCCTAATTGGTCTTTCTTCTTTTCTAATTTTTCTTCTAAAGCCGCTATTCTATCCTCTACCTCTTTTGGAGCTTTAATCTTGGCTTGTTTCTCAGTTTCAAGTTGCTTTATTCTTGAGCGTAACTCCGTTATTTCCTTTTGATGACGTTCCTCCATTGCCTGTATCTCGGCCTTCAAGGCAGAAACTTCATCTGCATAGCATATCTTAGAAAAGCTAAAAATTATTATTCCTGTCGCTATTAAAATTCCTATTTTTCTTTTCATCACACCCTTCCATTTTTTTTAGAAAATTAGGGACAGCGTCCTATTTCCTATCCCTAATTTCCCAAGGAAAATAATTAACTCATAACTCTTTGCGATAAAAGCAGTTACGCAGAAACGACACTATTTATTAATTTAAATAGGGCGCTGTCCCTAATTTGGAATACGCGCTTTGTTTAATAGCTCTTGATGGTTATTTGCCTCGTCGGGAAAGGTGGCAGTGCCCAGAGTAATACGAATTTCTTTTATCCAATTCTCTTTACTTTGAGATATATAGGCTTTAACCGCTTCTTTAATTCTCTTCCTAGCTACTTCAGCGCCCTGTTTTCCGGTATTGGGCATAATAATGACAAGTTCGCCGGTGGCCCTTAATATCATATCTGTCTGTCGGCACAAGCAATCCTTAATCCTTCTCTCAATATCAGTAAGTAAATAAAGGGGCTTCTTGCCAAATTTTTCTTGGAGCTGGCTAAATTCAGTAATATGCATTACTGCCAAAGATAAAGGTGAATTTCTATCTGCTGCTTCTTTTATTCCGTTGGCAACATATTCTTTAAACATCTCTTCTTCCGCTATTTTAGGAATGGTGAGTATGAATTTAGTGCCTTTATTAAGTTCGCTCTCAACCTTAATTCCACCTTTAAGCAGTTCTATTAATTCTTTAACTATGGCCAGGCCTAAACCGGTTCCTTTATAGCCTGCGCCACCTTGTGGACGGTTAAACTGCTGGAATCTGCTGAATACCTTAGGCAAATCTTCTTTGGCTATGCCTATGCCGTTGTCAGAGACAGATATTTCTATTTGATTTTTTTCGTTTGTTAATTCCACTTTTATCTTACCTTGTTTAGGGGTAAATTTTATGGCATTAAAAATAAGATTATCCAGTATCTGGGTTAGCTTGTCAGGATCGAGATAGATATTGACGGGTAAATCAGGCGGACAATACTCAAGGCTTTGACAATTCTTATCAGTTTCTATCTTCCATTTAGCGCAAGTTTCCTGCAGCATAGTAGAAAAGTCAATCAGCACCCGGTTGAGTTTTATTTTACCTGACTTTAACTTAGATATATCCAAGAGGTCATTGACGAGCAGGGCTAACCTATCTATGTTTGCTTTTACCATCCCAAGGTATTTGGCTTGCTCTTCCTTTATTGGGCCGACTGAGCCATCTAAAACTAAAGAGACGCCTTCTTTGATAATAGCAAGCGGGGTGCGTAGCTCATGGGAGACAGTGCCGATAAATTTGTCTTTTATCTCATCAATATGCTTGCGCTCGGTGATGTCTTGGAGCATTATTAGATAGGCATCCTCGCCTTGCCAAGTTATTACCACTGCATACATCTGGGCTATGGCTATTTTGCCGCTCTTACGGGTAATATGTATCTCAACTATTTTGTTTAAAACTATGGGGAAGTCAAATTTCTTATTCAACAAATCCTCTTTACTACGGCCATAAAGTGATTCGGCAACAGAATTAACAAAACGCACAATTTTCCGCATATCCAAGATGATAATCGTAACCAGATACTTTTCTATTACCTCACGGAATTGTGCTTCGCCAATCTCTATTTCCTTTTTGGCTTGGATCAACAGCAAATATAGTCGGTGTTGCTTAAGACTAAGATTTATGGAATGAACCAGGAGATTAGAGTTAAGCTCATCCTTTAAAAGACAGTCTGTAGCTCCATTTAAAAGCGCTCCTTCTGTCAGGCCGTTTTTATCTTTATCAAGAAGAGCGACAATGGTAACATTTTTTGCATGAGCGTATATTCGGGATAGGGCCTCTAATCCTACGCTATCTGGTAAGGAAAGGTCTAAAAGGATAATATCAATTCCTCCTTTAGCCAGGCGCTCAAGGCCAAGATAAAGCTCTTCTACGTATTCTAAATCAAACCTCTGGCCATGCTCTTTTTCCGCCTCAATGAAGAGTTCCTTTAGTTGCCGGGTAAAGCCAAGGTCTGATTCAATGACGAGAACTTTAATAGGTTTTTCTTTCATCGCGCATCTCTAAAAAATGTAACAGTTCAGCGTTTGGAAGTTCTCGCTTCCCGTTTTTGTCATGCCCGTGAAAATGGGCATCCATTCTGTCATACCTTCTCTGGATTCCCGCTGGAGTTTACCCCCGTGAAAACGGGGGCGGGAATGACACCCTGATTTACTTCTGAACACCGAACTGTCACTAAAAAATTATCTTCACCGTAACAATGCCGGTAGCTGCTGAGAATTCTACTGACCTGCCTATGGAGCCGCCAATAGATTCTCCGATTAATTTTATACCCTCTTCTTTTAACTTTTTCTTGGCGCTTAAGATATTATCCATACCTATATTTGAGCTGGAAAGGTTGAACATATTTGCCCCGCCTACAAGCTTGGCATTGATATTAAAACTTTGCGCGCCAAAAGAGCGCATCTTTTCTAAGACTAAATCTATAGCAGTGTCTACGTATTTACCGTTATCCGTGGCGCGTGATGCATGGTGCGGTACGGATGACGGCAGCATCGCATGAATTATTCCGGCGATTTTAAGTTTAGGGTCATATAGGGCAACCACAGCGCAGGAACCCACCGCATGGCAAGTGAGATTGCCTTCTTCTTTAATTACCACTAATTCTCCCATTGGCACTTCTGTATTCATATTGGTGAGCCGGTGAGCCGGCTAACTGGTTAACTGGCTAACCAGTTAGCCGAAACCGTTTCGGACTCAAAGAGAAGTAGCATAGTTCCTTTTAATTTTAAGGTTTCAAGCATGAATTCAATTTTTATCGCCAATACCTTGCTATTATCCTTGGCAAAATTGCTAACGACTTCTTCTAATATTGCGCCAAACATGCCGGAAGTGAAATTAGGCATACCTTCAGTTACCTCTCCTTTAATGCTATTAGAGAAGACAGATAAATAATTACCTATTATGATATTGCTCACTTCTTTAAGTACCTCTTTGTCAAAGGAACATAACTCTTGAGTTGTGTGAAGCTTTCTTTTCATTATTATATCGCATAAATGACAGGCGATTTCTTTAGGAAACAAAAGAATGCCTGAACCTTGCACATCTCCTTTAATAGGTAAATAGACTCCTTCCCCTATCTCTTCAGAGTTGAGAAGAGGAGTGGCCTTTTTGGCGTCGGTTATGATGGGTGGAGAAAAGATTACTTGTATCTGTTTATTCGTGAGCTTGAATAAGACAGCAGAGCAACGCTGACTGGCAGCTTCAGTAATCTCATTTAATTTTTCCTCATTCATCATGATTTTCTCCTTCTTTGTTTGTAACATGAACTAGTACACTGTGACACAAATTATTGACACTCTGTCATTCCCGCGAAAGCGGGAATGACAGAGTGTCTGGATCGTCCGGTCAAGCCGAACGATGACATTAGAAATTAATGTTACAGGGTAATAGCTTCCTTTTTGACAATATTAAATTAGCTACATCTAAAATAAGCGCGACCTCGCCTGAGCCCAGGATGGTGCAACCGGTAAAGTACTTGCCTTCCTTGGCTAACCTTAACGGCTTAAGCACGATCTCCTGAGTCTGGCCCAACTCATCTACAGCCATGCCTAACCGGTCTTCCTCCTTTTTTACAATAACTATGGGTTGCAAATTTTGGTCTAAGCGGGGCAGGCTAAACAGCTCATTTAAGCGGGTGATGGGTATATCCTCGCCTTCAAAGACAATGGCATCATAATCCAACATTCCCTTTATATCTTCTTTTTTTACATGAATTAACTTCTCCACATTGGTTAAAGGAATGGCGTATGGTTTAGGCCCTACCTTAACAAATAAGACCTTAAACACTGCCAGGTTTAAAGGTATCTCTAAGATAAATTTTGTGCCTTTCAATAATTGTGATTCCGCTTTAACTGAGCCGCCTAAGGATTCGATTCTTTGTTTGACGATATTCAAGCCAAAGCCTCTTCCGGAGATTTCTGTAACTTCTTTTGTAGTGCTCATTCCGGAAAAGAGCGCGTTAACTAATTCTTCCTGAACAGAATGAGCCGAAATGAGTTTGAGCCTTTGGGACTGTCTTTTTATCTCGTCCCAATCAATACCTTTTCCATCATCAAAAATCTCTATAATCGCAAAACCGCGGGTCCTTTTGGCAGAGAGGGTTAAGGTGGCTTGCGAAGGTTTTTTAAGGCCCTCTCTTTGTTTTGGGGTTTCTATGCCATGGTCTATAGTATTCCTGACTAAGTGTACCAGGGGTTCAGCCAAGGCATCCACGATTGAGCGGTCTAATTCTATGTCGCCGCCGACGAGCTCCAAATTAACCTCTTTTTTCTGTTGCTTAGCCATGTCTCTTACCATGCGAGGAAAACGGTTAAAGACAAAATTTAAAGGTACGGTGCGCGACTGCATAATATTAAACTGCAGGTCAGAGACTAATCTGGTTAAGGTATCTACGGAACTGGAGAGTTCCGGATTTTGTAAGGTTTCCTTAATGCGCTCTAAACCTAACTTATTAATCAACAACTCCTCGGATAAGCGCATCAATAAATCCAGTCTTTCCACCTTGACTTCAATGCTTTGAATTTTTGTAACCGTTAAATCCGCAAAAATTTCTTCTTTGCTTTCCTCTATGCCCTCTACGGTTGCCTCTTGACTTTGTTCAGGACTTTTTTTAGCCGCAATTTTTCTTAAATCCTTAACCAGATCATCAGTATCAATCTCTTCCTTGCCATTAGCCACTGCTTTTAGACTTGTTTCCAGGGCATTGAAACATTGAAATAATAAATCAGCGCAGGCGCCAACCTTCAATCCCTTCTTTTTTATCCTGACTAATACATCCTCTATGGCATGACATAGGGTAGAGGTCTTGAGGTGATGCGCGATGCCGGACATACTCTTGTAGGTATGGCAGGCGTGTAGCATAGGCCCAAGTAGGGTCAGGTTACCCGGAGTTTTCTCTAACTTAATCAGAGAACTATTAAAAGTATCCAGATATTGCCTTGCTTCTCTTAGATACGCGTCTTTGTATTTGTCTATGTTGTTCATTGTGTTGACACGAATTTCCACGAATTAAATTGACATGAATTAAAAAATTCTACGCCTAATATCGATCTTGTCTGAGCCAAAATTAACGATGTAACCTAATCTATATCCGGAACCTTTAAGATAATAATAAAGCTGTAGTTCGTAAACCTTAGGTACTTGTAATACAGATTTAATTTCTACTATAATCTTCTCGTCTATGATAAAATCTGGTTCATATATTCCAACTTCTTTCCCTTCATACTCAATTTTCAGCCTTTTCTTAGATACGTATTTAATTCCTTGCTTATCAAATTCTATTTTTAAAGATCTATGGTAAATGTCTTCTTTGTGGCCGGGCCCCAAAGCATTATATACCTCATAAAAACACCCAACTAGTTTGCAGGATAATTCTTTGTATAGTATTTTTTCTGCCATCTATTCGTGGTAATTCGGCTCTTATTCGTGGTAATTCG
>JASEHM010000079.1 GCA_030018895.1 Candidatus Omnitrophota bacterium | reverse complement strand
TAATGTTTTAATAAATAATAGTTATTATCGGGTTAATTCTAAGTTGAGGCTTACTGAGCTACGCATAAGTAAGTTGAGGTTTAATTGGTAGGATAAAATTTCTTAAAAGAATTAAGGAGTAAGGGATGTTACCGGATAAAACAGGACATTTTAATGGTTTTGGCGGCAGGTTTGTGCCTGAGACGCTTATTCAGGCCTTAGATGAATTAGAAAAAGAATATAAAAAGGCAAGGGTTGATAAGAGATTTATTCAGGAACTCGCTTATTATCTTAAAGAATACGCCGGCCGGCCTACACCCTTATACCTTGCTGCTAATCTTAGTAAATATTTGGGTATAAATAAAATATACTTAAAAAGGGAAGACCTCCTGCATACTGGCGCGCATAAAATAAATAATACATTAGGTCAGGTTCTTCTTGCTTTAAGGATGAAAAAAGGCCGTATTATTGCTGAGACCGGCGCAGGCCAGCATGGCGTAGCCACAGCCACAGTAGCGGCAATATTTGGCCTTGAATGCGATATTTATATGGGTGAGGAAGATATTGCAAGGCAGGGCCTGAATGTTTTTAGGATGAAATTGTTAGGCGCAGAGGTAAAGCCGGTAAAAAGCGGTTCAAAGACATTAAAGGACGCGATGACTGAGGCGCTCAGGGATTGGGTGACAAATGTGCGTAATACCCATTATATAATCGGCTCTGTAGCAGGCCCGCATCCATATCCGATGATGGTCAGGGATTTTCAGTCTGTTATCGGACAGGAGGCAAGGAAGCAAATTTTAAAAAAAGAAAAAAGACTACCTGATTATTTAATTGCCTGTGTAGGCGGCGGAAGCAATGCAATGGGCCTGTTTCATTCTTTTTTTAAGGATAAATCTGTTCGGTTTATCGGGGTAGAAGCAGGAGGCCTTGGCCTTACAACAGGGCATCATGCAGCTACTTTAGTTAAAGGCAAAGCAGGTGTTTTGCACGGTTCAAAATCCTTGGTTTTAGAGGATGAGTTTGGCCAGATTAAAATTGCCCATTCTATTGCCGCAGGTTTAGATTATCCCGGAGTTGGGCCTGAGCATGCCTATTATAAAAAGACTAGAAGGGCTTCTTATGCTGCGGTAACTGATAAAGAGGCATTAGAGGGTTTTAAGCTGCTTTCTAGAAAAGAAGGCATTATTCCTGCGCTTGAGCCTGCGCATGCTATTTTTTATTTAACTAAATTGAAAAAGAAAATAAATAAAAATTCTATTGTTATTGTTTGTCTTTCCGGCAGAGGGGATAAGGATCTAGGTATAGTTACGGAGAAATTGAAATTGTAACAGCTCAGTCTTTGGAAGTGTTTTGTCATTCAGACTGGGGCACATAAAAATGGTCTCGACGACAAGCTTTTGTCATCCCCGAATGCTTTAATCGGGGATGACAAAATTCTCCGTCGTGGATTCCCGCTTTCGCGGGAATGACGCATTAATGTGACGCAGTCTGATTGCGAGTCCGCCACTAAATCTTAAAGTTATGAACAGAATTGATAAAAAATTCAAAGATTTAAAAAAACAGAATAAAAAGGCGTTTATTGTTTTTATTACTGCCGGATACCCTGACTTAGATATTACCAGGAAGCTAATCTTTGAATTTGCAAGGGTTGGTGCAGATATTATAGAATTAGGCGTACCGTTTTCTGATCCCTTAGCAGACGGCCCCATAATCCAGGAGGCATCAGAGCAGGCATTAAAGAAAAAGGTTAATTTAAATAGCATCTTAAATCTGGTAAAAGAGGTGCGCAGGGAAATTGATATTCCTATTTGCCTGATGACTTATTTTAACCCTGTTTTTTGTTTTGGTGAAAACAGGTTTATAAAAAAGGCGCATAAGAGCGGCGTAGACGGAGTAATTATCCCTGATCTTATACCTGAAGAAGGCAGGTTATTTATTAAAGAGGCAAAAAAACAGGGGGTTAATGTTATCTGTTTTATTTCGCCGACAACTACGCTAGAGCGGATAAGGTTTGTATCTAAGAAGGCAGGAGGTTTTATTTATTATGTTTCTTTAACCGGTGTGACTGGCCCGCGCCAGGCCTTGCCATCGGATTTAATAAAAAATATAAAATTAATAAAAACCTGTACTGATAAACCGGTTTGCGTGGGTTTTGGCGTATCGCAAAATTCGCAGGTTAAAGAGATTCAGAAGATTGCTGATGGCGTAATCGTAGGTAGTGCTGTTGTTAAAGAGATTAAGGATAATATTGGAAGGGATGATTTAGTAAAAAAAGTAGGTGAATTTCTTTGGAGGTTAAAAAAATGACTGAATTGTATAAAAAAACAACATTAGATAACGGCCTTAGGATTATCGCGCACGAGATGAGTGGGAAGAAGTCCTTAGGGCTGGGTATTTGGATAAATATAGGAGGTAGATACGAATCTTCTAAGAATAAAGGTATTTCGCATTTTTTAGAACACCTTCTTTTTAAAGGCACAAAAAAATACTCCTGCCGTAAGATTAAAGAGTCTATTGAGGGCAGAGGAGGTGTTTTGAACGGTTTTACATCTGAGGAGTTGACTTGTTATCTGGTAAAGGTTCCTCAGCAGTACTTAGAAGAGGCCTTAGATGTTTTATCGGATATGGTTATAAATCCTGCTTTGCTCGAGAATGAGATTGAGAAAGAAAAGACAGTAATTTTGGAAGAAATAAAGATGTACAAAGATCTGCCGCAAAGTTATGTTCATGAACTGCTTGATGAGCTTCTTTGGCCAAACCAGGCTTTAGGCAGTCCTATAATAGGCACAGTAGAATCAGTAAGCAAAACCAGCAAAAATGATCTGGATTTATTCAAACGCAAATATTATACCCCTTCAAATATCGTAATAAGCGCAGCTGGAAATTTAGATTATGAAAGGTTAAAGAAAGCGGCAACAAGGTTATTTTCTTCTTTGAAGAAAATAAATACAAATACCTTTTCTTTGGTGCAGGAAAAACAGCATACTGCGCAGTTTAAGGCGCTGCATAAAGATACTGAGCAGACACACCTGGCCTTGGGTTTTCATAGTATTAAAAGAGAGCATCCGTTAAAACACGCCTTAGGGATATTACATATAATATTAGGCGCTAATATGTCCAGCCGGTTGTTTAACGAAATAAGGGAGAAAAGAGGGCTTGCCTATGAAATCGGCACAGCAGTAAAACGCTTTCAAGATACAGGCTCATTTATTGTGCACGCAGGCATTGATAATTGCAAGGTAATTGAGACGATAAAGTTGATCTCTCAAGAGTTAGAAAAGGCTAAAGACGCATTGGTAACAAAGGATGAATTCTTGCGCGCAAAGGAATTTTATATCGGCCAACTTATGCTTTCTTTGGAAGATACGCTTGATCATATGCTCTGGATAGGGGAAACCACAGCTATTTTGAATAAAACTTATTCTTTTGAGAATATAATAGATGAAGTCAATAGCGTCAAGAGAGAAGATGTGCGTTGTGTTGCCCAGGGTGTATTTAAAAAAGAAAAATTAAATTTAAGCCTGATCGGCCCGATTAAGCCTATTGAAGAAAAAATCCGTAAGGAGATTGGCGCATGTCTTTAATAAGCACACTTATCTTATTATTTATTCTGGTTGTTTTTTCTGCCTTGTTGTCTTTATCAGAGACCTCAATTATAGGCCTAAGCAAGATTCGCCTGCATCGTATGGTTAGCCAGGGGGTAAAAAGAGCCCAGGGTATCCATAGGCTTCTGATGAAGTCAGATAAACTGATTGCCGCTATTCTAATAGGAAATAATATCGTAAATATCTCTATTTCTGCTATTGCTACCGGCATATTTGTTCAAATTTTAGGCTTAAGACTGGGAGTGGCGCTTTCTACATTTGTCACTACTTTCGCAATATTAGTTTTATGCGAGATGACGCCAAAAATTTTAGCTATAAAGCATGCGGAAAAGGTTGCTTTGTTTGTTGCGCCTATAATGGAGGTATGCATAAAAATCCTTCAGCCGCTTACCAGCTTCTTTATAGGGATCAGCAATTTTATTTTAAAGATTTTTAGGGTTTCTCCCGCAAAAAGGTCTCCTCTTATAACAGAAGAGGAGCTACGCACAATGATAGAGGTTGGCAAAGAAGAGGGTGTTTTAAGCGACGAAGAAAGGGCAATGCTGCATCGTATTTTTGAGTTCGGGGATACCAAAGTGGCTGAGGTAATGGCGGCTAAAGATAAAATGATCGCGCTAGATTTAAATTCTACATCTGAGGACCTGCTTAATATTTTTGTGGAAGAGGGTCATACCAGGCTTCCTGTATATAGCGGCTCAAAGGAGAATATAATCGGCATTGTTTATGCCAGAGACCTGCTCTATGTCTTAAAGGATAAAAGCCTTTTTTTATTAGCTGACCTTTTGCATAAGCCTTATTTTGTGCCTGCTGAAATGCGGGTGAGCGAGCTTCTGAAAAAATTTCAGTCTGAAAAAATCCAGATTGCTATTGTTATTGATGAAAATAAGAAAGCATTAGGGTTGGTTACCCTGGAAGATTTAATGGAGGAAATTGTAGGTGAGATAGAAGAAAGGCCGGTTGGCCTTGTAAATAGCAGCCTTGTAAATAAAAGTTGACCTAGTTGTTTTTAAGGGTATAATAGCGCAATAAAGCAAAGATATTTTATGGTATAGGAAAGCATAAAAATACTTTCCTAACTACTGAAACTTCGCAAGGAAGAGTCTTTAAGTTCTTGACACAAAGTGTCAAGGACGAAGTTTCTTGTAAAAGGTTGAATGGAGGAGGTTACAAATGGCAGAGAAAGGTTATTGCGTGAAGTGCAAAACATTAAAAGAGATGAAAGACGAAGAAAGAGTAACAATGAAAAATAAGCGTTTAGCTGCAAAAGGCAAATGCTCTGATTGCGGCACAGGTATGTATAAAATTTTAGGAGGTAAGGCCCAATAGAACCAAAGAGATTAATATTACGGATTGCCTCGATTGCCAAGGCCAAGAAGGCCCAGAAGGTTTTTGCTTTGGATATGCGCAAGGTCTCTAACCTTTGCGATTATTTTATTATCCTTAGCACAACATCCTTAAGGCAGACAAATGCAATTGCGCAGGCAATTGTAGAAGATTTAGGCAAAGAAAAAATAAAACCTCTTTCCTCTGTATCGCCTAATGATGAGTCAGGGTGGATAGCATTGGATTTTTCTTCTGTGATTGTGCATATTTTTTATAAACCGATGAGGGAGTTTTATGCCTTAGAGCGCCTTTGGAGTGATGCTAAAAGAGTAAGGCTTGCCGCGCCAAAAAGTGAAAAAGTAAAAAAAAGTAAAGAAATTTGACAGTTGCCTATTTATATACTGCTTGTTATACTTGGTTAAGCTTTAAGAATAATTCGGTGATCCTGAATATGGAGGTATTCAGGACAATTTAAGAAATAAATTCTTGCGAAACTCAAAGCTAAAAAGCTTTGAGTGAAGCAGAAAA
>JASEHM010000078.1 GCA_030018895.1 Candidatus Omnitrophota bacterium | reverse complement strand
CTGCCGGGTAAATTAGCTGATTGCTCAGAAAGGGATCCTGCTTTATGTGAACTGTACCTGGTAGAGGGAGATTCCGCCGGGGGCTGTTTTTTTGGAGACACCAAAGTGGTTTTAACCGATGGAAGAAATATTACTTTTAAGGAACTGGTCAATGAAGATAAAATTGGCAAAAAAAATTATTGTTATACTATTGGCCGCGATGAAAAAATTGTAATTGAAGAAATAAAAAATCCAAGAATAACAAAACAAAGGGCAGAAGTTATTAAAGTCTTACTTGATAATAATGAAGAAATTATTTGTACGCCCGGCCATAAGTTTATGTTAAGAGATGGCAGTTATAAAATGGCGCAAGATTTAACTGTGGATGATTCTTTGATGCCGCTTTTAAAAGCAGTAAGTAATTATAATCATAAGATTAAGCGCATAGAAAAGGTTGAAGAGAAATTTGATGTTTATGATATAGAAGTGCCAGGTACGCACAATTTTGCTTTAGCCGCAGGCATATTTGTCCATAACAGCGCCAAACAAGGCCGGGACAGGAGGTTTCAGGCGATACTGCCCCTTAAAGGTAAAATTATTAATGTTGAAAAGTCCAGGCTCGATAAGGTTTTATCTAACGATGAAATACGGACTATTGTTACTGCCTTGGGCACAGGCGTGGCTGAAGAATTTGATATTGTAAAATTGAGGTATCATAAAATTATTCTTACTATGGATAGTGATGTTGATGGCTCCCATATCAGGACACTGGCTTTAACGCTTTTTTACCGGCAGTTCCCTAAGCTTATTGAGAATGGTTATATTTATATTGCTCAGCCGCCTTTGTTTAAGATTAAGCGCGGCCAGCGGGAGGAGTATGTTCAAACAGAACAGTTGATGGATGGGATGCTTTTGGATTTAGGAAGAGAAGGGAATAAATTTATTCGGTTAAAAGATAAAGAAACATTTACTGATAATAAATTTAAGGATTTGTTAGAATCTTTGGTAGAATTGGAGAAGCTTAGCAGGGGTTGCGAGAAGAAGGGAGTGAATTTTGCAAAATATCTCAGTTTTAGGCATCCAAAGACCAAAAAAATGCCTATTTATAGGGTAAAAGTGGAGGGGAAAGACCTATTTTTCTATTCTGATAAAGAACTAGCGAATTTTACAGACAAAGAAAACAAAGAGATTAAGCTTGATCTTTTGGAGTTTTTTGAGGCCCAAGAGATAGAGCAGGTTGTGGAAAAAATTGAAAAATTAGGTTTAGACATAGAAACCTATAGTAGTGAAGCTTCAAGCGAGCCAAACGTGTCAAAAGGCGAACATTTGATTCAAAAAGAGGCTGTTGATAAAGCATCTGAAAAGAAACCAAAGCCGCTTTATCGGATTAGTAATGAAAAAGAGGAGCAAGACCTTTTTGCCTTAAAAGAGGTTTTAATTTGCATAAAGGAAGCTGCCACTAAAGGGATGCACATACAAAGATACAAAGGTTTAGGGGAGATGAATCCTGAACAGCTTTGGGAAACAACTATGGATCCGGAAAAACGCACGCTTTTAAAGGTTACCTTAGAAGATACAGTTGAGGCAGATAAGATATTTACGGTTTTAATGGGAGACCAAGTTGAGCCGCGTCGGCAATTTATTGAAGAATACAGTCATCAGGTGAAAAATTTGGATATATAAAGAGTTCAAGCGAAGCGAGATATGTATACCCGCAATGAAAAAATAGTCCCCAGGGACATTGAGGAAGAAGTAAAGGATTCCTATCTGAATTACGCTATGAGCGTAATTGTAGGCAGGGCTTTGCCTGATGTGCGCGATGGCCTTAAGCCGGCGCATCGGCGCGCGCTTTTTGCGATGAAGGAATTGAACCTTGAGTATCCAAAACCCTATAAAAAATGCGCGCGTATCGTTGGGGAAATTTTGGGAAAATATCATCCGCATGGAGATGCTGCTGTTTACGATACTTTGGTGAGGATGGCCCAGGATTTTTCTCTGCGTTATCCATTGGTTGACGGCCAGGGAAATTTTGGCTGTTTTACCAAAGACACAAAGGTAAAATTGACTGATGGCCGGAACCTGAGTTTTGAGGAATTAATCAAAGAATATAAAGCAGGTAAAAAAAATTACACTTATACGATTGCCGTAGATGGTTATGTCAAAATTGCTGAGATAAAAAAGCCAAGATTGACAAAAAGGGATGCTGAAATAATGAAAGTGTATTTGGATAACGGTGAAGAAATCAAATGTACTTTGAATCATAAGTTTATGTTATTGAATGGAACATATAAAGAAGCAGAGGATCTTATAACAGGCGAGTCTTTAACGCCGCTGTATTTGAGATTGGTAACAGTTCAGCGTTCAGAAGTAAATCAGGGCGTCATTCCCGCGCAAGCGGGAATCCAGAGAGGGCATGACAGAATGGATGCCCGTTTTCACGGGCATGACAAAAACGGGAGGCGAGAACTTCCGGAAGCCGAACTGTTACTGAAATTGTCAGATAAAAATGAAATAAATAGAAACCATAAGGTTAAAAAAATAGAATTCATTAAAAAATGCGAGGATGTTTATGATTTGACAATAGAAAATACCCATAATTTTGCTCTTGCAAGCGGTGTGTTTGTGCATAATTCAGTTGATGGCGATAGCGCGGCAGCTATGCGGTATACAGAGGCCAGGCTTGCCTCTATTTCCGATGAGATGCTGGCAGACATTGATAAAGACACAGTTAATTTCGGCCCGAATTTTGACGCCTCATTACAGGAGCCGCTTTTATTGCCGGCGGTCCTGCCCAATCTTTTGATTAATGGCTCAAGCGGTATAGCCGTAGGCATGGCTACTAATATCCCGCCGCATAACTTAAATGAAATTGCTGATGCGGTTAGTTATCTTTTAGATAATCAGCAGGCCCAAATTAAGGACCTGATGCGTTATGTCAAAGGGCCGGATTTTCCTACTGGAGGAGTAATTTGCGGCAAGCAGGGCATTAAGGATGCGTATGAGAGCGGACGGGGAAAACTTACTGTGCGCGGTCGGGCGAGTATAGAACATCAAAAGACAGGGAAGGATTTAATTGTGGTTACAGAGATTCCTTATCAGGTGCAAAAGGCAGGCCTTATTGAGGCTATTGCAGGCCTGGTGGATGAGAAAAAAATAGAAGGAATTTCTGATATTCGCGATGAATCTGATAGGGACGGCATGCGCGTTGTAATTGAGTTAAAGCGTGATGTTGAATCGCAGATAATCTTAAATCAACTTTTTAAGCATACGCAATTAGAGGTTACCTTTGGAATCATTATGCTTGCCTTGGTGGATAACCGGCCGCGGGTTTTGAATTTGCGTCAGATATTAGAATATTATATCAGCCACAGAAAAGAAATTATTCGGCGCCGGACGCAGTTTGATTTAGATAAGGCCCTAAAAAGGGCGCATATCTTGGAAGGCTTGAAAATTGCCTTAAAATATATTGATCAGATTATTAAGGCTATTAAAACTTCTAAAAGCACAGAGCAGGCAAAAGAGCGCCTGATACAGGAGTTTGAACTTTCCTCTGTGCAGGCGCAGGCGATCTTAGAGATGCAGCTTCAGCGCTTGACTGCCTTAGAGCGCGATAAAATTGACGCTGAGTATGCAGAGCTCCTTAAAAAAATTGAAATCTGTAAGGCTATCCTTGCTTTAGAAAAAAAGGTAGAGGCCATTATTAAAGAGGAATTGGAAAATTTAAAGAAAAAATATGGGGATGAACGTAGGACTGATATAGTAGGGGAGGCGCAGGAGCTGGAGATAGAAGACTTAATTGCCGAAGAAGATGTAGTGGTTACTGTAAGCCACAACGGTTATATTAAGCGCCTGCCAGTAAGCGCCTACAGAAAACAAAAGCGTGGAGGTAAAGGCACAACCGGCGCAGAGGTTAAAGAAGAGGATTTTACTGAACGTCTTTTTGTGGCTTCTACAAAAGATTATCTCTTAGTTTTTACGGATAAAGGCCAGGTGCATTGGTTGAAGGTTTATGAGATTCCACAGGCAGGCAAACTTTCCAAAGGAAGGGCTATTGTCAATATTCTTCAGATACAGGCCGGCGCTAAGATAAGCGCTACTATTCCAATAAAGGAATTTAGCGAAGATAAATATTTAGTGATGGTGACAAAAAAAGGGTTGATTAAAAAAACCCAGCTTGACGCCTATATTAATGCGCGTAAAGGCGGGATTATCGGGATTACCTTAGAAAAGGATGATGAGTTAAAGAGCATTGAGCTTATTGACGGCTTGCAGGAGCTGCTTATTGGGACGCGCCAGGGTAAGGCTATAAGATTTTCTGGAAACAAGGTGCGTGATATGGGTAGAGGCGCTAAGGGCGTGCGCGGAATCAGGTTGTCTAAAAAAGATGAAGTAATTGGTATGGCGGTTCCTAAAAAAGATTCTACAATATTAACAGTTACTGAGCTTGGTTTTGCCAAACGTACAACCATTGATGATTATCGGCTAACCTCTCGCGGCGGAAAAGGCGTGGTTAATATAAAGGTTACGGATAAAAACGGCGAAGCAGCAAGCCTAAAGTCTGTTACTGATAAAGATGAGTTAATGGTAATTACGCAAAACGGGATTTTCCTGCGCTGCGCTGTTAAGGATATCCGTGAAACCGGCCGCTCTGCTCAAGGGGTGCGCCTGATAAAGTTAGAAGATAAGGATCGTGTTTCCAGTGTTGCCCATGTAGTTGCCGAGGAGGAGTAAATATGGGAGGAGTAAATATGTCCCCATCGTCTATTCTGGTCTAGGACAGGGCTCAAAACATGTATTGGGTTTATATACTCCGTAGTAAAAAAGATAATAGGCATTATACAGGTTATACAAATAATTTAGAAAGAAGATTAGAGGATCACAATAGGGAAAAATCAGCATCTGTAAAATATCGCGGGCCATTTGAGATAGTGCATTACGAGAAATATTCGACAAGGCCTGAAGCTGTCCTAAGGGAAAAACAAATAAAAAGTTACAAGGGCGGAGAGGCTTTTAAAAAATTGCTAAATAACTTGACCCCATCGTCTAGTCTGGCCTAGGACAAGAGCTTTTCAAGCTCTCGACAGGGGTTCAAATCCCCTTGGGGTCATTTAATTTAGTCTGGTCCAGGACACCCCGCCGTAGGCGGGGCGACAGGGGTTCAAATCCCCTTGGGGTCATTTAATTTAGTTATTTCGTTATTTTTGTGGAAGGATTTATATAAGGTATTGAGATACAAAGGGAAATAAAAAATACCGGTTATAAGCGAAGTATCGTGTTATTGCAGGCATATTCGCTTCGCTCAAAGTATGTAAATTCTGCCAAGCAATCTTCCTGTGTGTCATTCCGAGCGAGGCCATAAGCAGACTGTGTCATAATGACAAAAACACCGTCATTGCGAGTCCTGCAAGCCAGAAGGCAGTGGTTTGGCTTCCTTTAACCAAAGCCACACCGTATG
>JASEHM010000077.1 GCA_030018895.1 Candidatus Omnitrophota bacterium | reverse complement strand
TAACGGAGATTATATAATCCTGGAAGATATTCACAATGATAACGAAAGAACCCTATTTCTTATTAAAGATTCATCAGCATTGTGGACTTTTAAACCCAAGAGTATTACCTTAAATACGAAAGAACCGTAAAAACCTGACTCAACGACTCAGTGGCGTAATGGCGTAATGCGTCAGTGAATAGGGGAAATGATGTCATACCCGTCCCCGCTTTCGCGAGGATAAACTCCAGCGGGCATCCAGTCACCGACGGATGCTTGGATTCCCGCTTTCGCGGGAATGACATGTGTTCTTAATAAGTGACGCATTACTCAATGGCTAACTTTAACGCCTAAGATTTCTAAGATATCCTTCTCCTGTTTATGCATCCTTTCCCTTTGTTTTTTAGTTTTATCATCATAACCTAAGAGATGAAGAATCCCATGTGTCAGGTATAGAAAAAGTTCATATGCAGGCGTGGTCTTGAAAATTTTAGCGTTGTGGATAGCTTTTTCCGCAGATATAATTATATCTGCTATCATATACCTTGAAATTTTTTCTGTAAGATCAAATACTAAGACATCAGTGGAGGTGTTAGAGTGCAAGTATTTTAAGTTTAATTTCTTGACAGTTTTATCGGTTGTAAAACAGATGGTTATTTGATCCTTGGATAAACTTTTTCCAGTTAAAGAAAAAATCTTAGAGGCTGCTTTCTTTATCTTTTTTGGGCAGACGGGAATCTTCTCTTGAAGATTTATTATGGTTATCACTTTTTAAATAGCTTATCCGGCTGTGGTATATGCCTGTTAGTATCTTGACAAATACTTCCGAAATTTTTTCTAAATCATTTAAGGTTAAATTGCATTTATTGAGCTGCCCGTCGACAAATTTATCGTTGATAATCCTGTGCACTTCTTCTTTGATTTTTGAAGGATCCTCTTCTTTTAATGCCCTGACTGCCGCCTCTACTGAATCCGCAAGAAGCACTATAGCTGTTTCTTTGGTTTTCGGAAGCGGCCCGGGGTAGCGAAAAACTTCCTCTTTTACCTCTTTTTCTTCTCCCGAGGTTTCTAACGCCCGGCGGTAAAAAAAATAAATAAGGCTCTTTCCGTGATGTTGTTCTATAAAATCAATAAGCAGGGGGTTGAGCCTGTATTTTTTTGCAAGATCCGTCCCTTCTTTGACATGGCTCATAATTATAAGTTTACTCATTGTAGGAGGAAGTGCGTCATGTTTGTTCTCATTTACGCTTTGGTTTTCGCCGAAATACTCAGGCCTTATGAGTTTGCCTATATCATGATAATAGCCGCCTATCCTTGCTAATAGTCCGTTAGCATAGATTGCGTTTGAGGCGCTCTCTGAAAGATTCCCTACTATAAGGCTATGGTGGTATGTGCCGGGAGCTTCAATGGTTAGGCGCTTTAGGAGTGGATGGCTAAAATCCGCCAGCTCCAGAAGGCTAATGTTGGTAATTGTTTTAAATAAGTACTCAAAAATAGGCAGTATACCTAATACCAAAATAGCTGACACAAACCCATTGCTTATAAGTAAAAGATATCTAGTGGACAGCCCGATCCACAAATTGTCAGCAAGAATCAAAGAAATGATCTGAGTGGCGCCCACGAGGAGGCCTGCCTTGATAATGCTTGAGCGTTTACGTGCTTCTTTTACCAGGATACTTGATACTGTACCGCTTATTAAATAAAGCATAGCTATGTTTAATTGAAAGGGGCTGTCTAATAGAGAGGCAATTGATACGGCTGTCCCAAGCGTAACAATGAGGGATATTTCTATATTATTAAATAACAACGTTAATAACATGGGCAGCGTTGCGAAAGGCAGGTAGAATAAGGGTATTTCTTGCTCAACAAAGAAGTAACTGCTGGTAAATGTGATCAGAAATAATAAACTTAAATAAAGGAGGTTGAAGTTTTTTAAATCCTGTTTTCTAAATTGAAGGTATAGCCATAAAGATAATAGAAATGCCGGAATTATCAGGTTGGCATGGATGATGCGGCTAAAAAGAAAAATCAGAGGGCATAAAAAAAGGAATTTTAGCCGCAAACCCCTGATTTTAGTTTGAAGAATTTTATTTTTCAGAAAATTTATCATATGCCAAGATGATTTTTTGCACAAGCGCATGCCTCACTACGTCGGCGCCGTTAAATGAGATAAATTTTATCCCTTCTATCTCTTTTAATATATCAAGCGCCTGCTCTAAACCGATAGGCTTGCCTTCAGGAAGATCACTTTGTGTTATATCGCCGGTGATCACTGTTTTGGAGTCAAATCCTAAGCGTGTCAGAAACATTTTCATTTGTTCACGGGTAGCATTTTGCGCTTCATCAAGGATAATAAAGGCGTCATTTAAGGTTCTTCCCCGCATATACGCTAATGGCGCAACTTCAATAGTTCCGGTTTCTAAGTATTTTTCAATACGTTCGGCATCCATCATATCGTAAAGCGCGTCATAAAGCGGCCTTAAATATGGAGATATTTTTTCATGCATATCGCCTGGCAGGAACCCTAAGGATTCGCCTGCTTCAATAGCCGGACGGGTAAGAATGATTCTGCGCACTTCCTGGTTTTTTAATGCTTCTACTGCGCAGGCCATGGCAAGGTAAGTTTTGCCTGTTCCTGCTGGCCCAACTCCAAAAACGATGTCATGGTTTTTTATCGCCTCTACATACCTGCGCTGGCCGTCAGTCTTAGGGCCTATTTGCCTGTTTTGAACCTGCCGGAGAACAAAGCCTTGGGTTTGTTGAGAGGCAAAGTCAGAGAGTTTAGCATGGGTAATGTTGCTATCTTTTTGCAGGGGCAGATTTTTCTTGAAATTTGCTATCAGACAGGATATATCAATTGCCTCTAAATCCGCCTCTCTTGAGCGGATCGCGTTTAAGATATATTCAATCACTAAAAGCGCCTTTTTGGTATTATTAGAAGTTCCGTTGATGTTTAAGGTTTCTTCTCTTGCTGTTAGTTTAACCTTAAACCTTTTTTCTATTGTTTTAAGGTTTTTATCATGCGCCCCAAAAAGCGCCTGCGCTTCTTCTAAGGTGTCTAATTGGATTGTTCTATCCATAAATTACGATGTACAAATGACTATTAATAAGGAATTACTTAGTTGAGAGGTGTGCATAACTTATACTTTGTCATTCAGATTGTGTCGCAATTCGTGTTTTTCGTCATTCAGGCTGTGTCGCAATTCGTGTTTTTCGTCATTGCGAGGAGCGAACGAAGTGAGCGGCGAAGTAATCTCCGACGGTGATAGAGATTGCTTCGGGCTTTCGGCCCTCGCAATGACGGTGTTTTTGTCATTATGACACAGTCTGATTGCGAAGAATTATGCACGCTGCTCACTTCGTTAATACTGAAAAACCCAGCATTATCTTAAGTAGTTTCCACGCCTTTTCAGGGTAAATTACTTAAGATTTTTTGGCGCCTGGCTATCTTCTTGGACAGGGATCTTTAATTCCTTGCCGGGATAGATTTTATCCGGGCCTTTTAAGGTATCCTTGTTAGCGTTATAAATTTTATGCCATTTTTTGGCTGTGCCGTAGAATTTTTGGGAAATTTTCTGCAAGGTATCATTTTTCTGTACTATATATTTTTCAAATTTTGTAAATTCAGGCACCTCTTGTACGGCCTCCTCAATTAAAAGTTCTTCTACTTCTTGTCTCGGAGTTGTTTTTTCATATTGCGGTTTTAGTTTTTGGAATTTTAAAGGCGAACCTATTTCTATTTCAACAATTTGCGTGGTTCGTGTTATTTTTCTCTCTTTAGCCCCATCCATTGTTGGCCTTCCCATCAGGTATCCGCGATTACCTTCTCCTAACCCTTGATCAACCCTGTTTCTAGTTAAAGAATATGTCCGAACAGCACAGCCTGAAATTACAATGGTTAAAAATAAGACTGCTGTATACAATAATTTTTGCTTATCCATTCCTTGTTTCTCCTTTCTTCCGCCAAAATCTTTGATTTTGGCGAGACCTCGCCAAAATTCTATATGAATTTTGGCGGGTTGCTCTCTACTTTTTTTACAATTATCCCTAATTCCTTTAATTGTTTTTCATCCACCTTTGAAGGCGCGCTTGTTAACGGGCAGAATGCGCTTGAGGTTTTGGGAAAGGTGATTACTTCCCTGATACTTGTTTCATTTGCTAAAATTGCCAGCAGCCTGTCTAAGCCAAAGGCAATGCCTGCATGCGGCGGCGCGCCGAATTGGAAGGCATCCAGAAGAAAACCAAAACGGCTGCGCGCATCCTCTTTATTTATGCCGATTAGGTTAAAGATCCTTTCTTGCAGCTCTTGATTATGAATTCTTATTGACCCTGAACCGAGTTCCGTTCCGTTTAACACTAGGTCATAGGAGCGCGCTTTTATCCCTTGAGGGTTTTCTTCTATCAGCTTTAAATCTTCTTGACGGGGTGCAGTAAAAGGGTGGTGTTCGCTTTCCCATCGGTCTTCTTCTTTGTTGTATTTTAAAAGCGGAAAATCAACTACCCAGGCAAAGGCAAAATCAGTATTTAAGCCATTCCTTAAGTCAGGCTTGTCTGTTGCGTATTTCTTTTGCGATTCATCAAAACTAATCCGGGGAAAAGGGATTTTGATTTCTATTCCCTTTAGTTCCTTTAAAATTAACTGCATTAACCTTTCAGTCAAAGAGAAGATATCCTCTTCATCTACAAATGACATTTCAAGGTCTATCTGTGTAAATTCCGGCTGGCGATCAGCCCGTAAGTCTTCATCCCTGAAACACTTGGCAATCTGGTAGTATTTTTCAATTCCGGCAACCATTAATATCTGTTTAAATAACTGCGGCGATTGAGGTAGAGCGAAGAATTGGCCTTGATTTAACCTTGAAGGAACAAGATAATCCCTTGCGCCTTCAGGAGTGGATTTTGTAAGTATGGGCGTTTCGCATTCAAGAAAGCCTTCTTTATCTAAAAAGTTGCGTAAGATCTTATAAAGGCTGCTTCTTAAGAGAAGGTTATTAAAAACCTTTTTTCTTCTTAGATCAAGGTAACGGTATTTAAGCCTGTTTTCTTCGGCAATTTCTGAGTCTTCTTCTATTTCAAAGGGCGGGGTAAGGCTTGTATTTAAAATTTCTAATTCTTTTACCAGGACCTCTATTTCTCCGGTGTTTAATTTAGGATTAAGAGTTCCTTGCGGCCTTTTATTGACAATTCCTTTTATTTTTATTACAAATTCATTTCTTAAGCCTTGCGCTTTTTCATAAGCATTGGCTGACTCTTTGGGGATAAAAACAATTTGGGTGAGCCCGTATCTGTCGCGGATATCAATAAAGATAAGCTTACCATGATCGCGGCGTTTCCCTACCCAGCCGCAAAGGGTAACTTCTTTGCCAATATCATTAATAGTTAATTCTCCGCAAGTATGAGTTCGTAACATGATTAGAAGTTATGAGTTTATAGTTTATAGCATTGCTGTCCAAATTAGCTGATAGAGTGTCATTCCCGCAATCTTTAAGCGGGAA
>JASEHM010000076.1 GCA_030018895.1 Candidatus Omnitrophota bacterium | reverse complement strand
TGTATTAAATTTTAGTTGCCATTGTTTCAAAATAAGTTCGAGCAGTGTATAATAGCTGCGAGTAAATCAGAGGGAAGAGTTAAGATTGAGTAAAATAGTAAAATAGTTTGCGCCTGTAGCTCAATTGGATAGAGCACCTGCCTTCTAAGCCGGTTGTTGGCCGTTCGATTCGGCCCAGGCGCATTTTTAAAAAAGAGGTTAAATATTGCTATGAAATATTGGAAAAAAATTTTATTAACAGGGATCTTGATTCCGTTCGTTCTTTTTAGCCTGATTTTTTTATTTATATTTTTTAAAGGCAAAGATATCTTCATAAAAAAACTTGAGGCCCTGACCCATAAAAAAGTAACGCTTGATTATATTTATTTAAGCCTGCCATTTAATTTAGTAGCGAAGAATCTGGCTATTCAGGGCCAGGCAAAAATTGAAGAGTTATCCGTTTCTCCTAGTGTATTTTATCTTTTGTTCGGCAAAATTGTTTTTAATAGGATCAGGCTTATAAAGCCACAGATTACGTATCAGAGAATTCCCCCTGCAATAAGCCCGGCATTAAGCGGGTCAGGTAATTTAGAAGATATAAAAGAAACACCTTCAACTATTTCTTTTATTGAACCAAAGCACAAAAGAAAAGATATTTTTCGTTTTATACTGAAACGTTTAGAGATTAAAGACGGAAATCTAACCCTTATTGACCATACAGCCGGGCCTTCGGGTGTTAAGATAACAATTAAAGATATAAGTTTTAATTTAACAGATTTATATTTATATCCTGTTTCAGTAGTCACTAATTTTGAATTAAAAGGTAAAATTCCATGGAGGAAAGGTAAAGAGGGTGAGATTGCGATTGCTGGCTGGTTAAATCTTTACAAGAAGGATATGCAGGCTAGTTTAAAAATTGCCTCTATTGATGGAGTTTATCTTCATCCCTATTATGCGAATTGGGTTGATTTAGAAAAGGCGCGCATTGAAAGTGCAACCCTTAATTTCACAAGCAACATAACAAGCCTGAATAATAACCTTGCGGCGGAGTGTCATTTAGAATTGAGTGATATTGTGCGTAAGGCGCGGCTGCCAGAAGAAGAGGTAAAAAAAGCAGAAAGGGTTACTGATGCAGTTTTAGATATCTTCCGTGCGCTGGGACAGGGAAAGGTAGTTTTGGATTTTACTATCCGAACAAAGATGGATAGCCCGCAATTTGGTTTTGACAGTATAAAAATGGCCTTTGAGAATAAATTAGCGAACGCAAAGAATGGAAAAGGTTTTAATCTTGGAAATATTTTATTGTTTCCCGCTAAATTTATTGAGGGTGCAGTAAAAGGCGCGGTTGATTTATCTAAGGCTTTAATTGAAGGCGTTTTTGGCGTAGGAAAGGAATTTAAAAAAGCAGTGGAGAATACGCTTGAAAAAGAAGAGGCGCCCAGCAAAGAGAAATAGTAAATTTTCATGGTGGCTATAGCTCAATTGGTTAGAGCGCTTGACTGTGGCTCAAGAGGTTTGCGGGTTCGATCCCCGTTAGCCACCCAAAATTTTGCCGAGAGGCAAAATTTTGGTTCTGAGGCCGCGAAGCGGCCGAAGAGCCTTTCTTATCAAAAAGAGTAATTACACCCTATGTCTTGGTATGTCTACATTATCGAGTGCTGCGATAAAACCCTCTATACCGGAGTTACCAATAACCTTTCTCGTCGAATAAACGACCACAATAAAGGCAATGGCTGCAGATATACGAAATTCCGCTGGCCGGTAAAACTCGTCCATTTCGAAGGACATTTCACCAAATCCGAAGCGCAAAGGCGGGAGGCCTATATTAAAAGCCTTACCAGAGATAAGAAACTGCAACTCTGTGAAAGGTAGTGCAAAGAAAAATTTCTGTTAGATTTTAGTGTAGAGAAAAAGAAAGTCTGGGGGGGCAAATATCCCAATATGTCACTTATAGTATGTAGACTTATTGTAGACAAATGTTAGAAAATTGTTAGGACTAAGAATAAAGGAGATTAGACAAAAAAGGAAGATGTCGCAAGAAGAGTTATCTTTTGAGTCGGAGCTTCATAGAACATACATAAGCGATATCGAAAGAGGGACTAGAAACGTTTCTATAGAGAATATTGAGAAAATCGCTAAAGCCTTGGATGTTGCCTTAAAAGAAATAATGCCTTAATGGTGAATAGTGTATAAGAGTATTGAACAATTCAAAATCGAACTAAAAAAGATTGCAGATAAGGGATTCATAGAGAGCTTAAGAAGTAGTGATACTGGGATTGGCTATACCATAGAAAGCTGTCTAGGAATTGAAGAAAACAATATCCCACTTGCAGACTTAGGAAGCGATATAGAGCTCAAGGCTTTTAGAAAAGATTCAGCATCTCTTTTAACCTTGTTTACATGCGAACCGAAGCCAGAAGGCGGGGATAGGGACAGGGAGTTATTAGAAAAATTCGGATACAAGAAGCGAGAAAATTTACGACAAAAGGAGCTGTATTGTGCTATTAACAGCAGCGCATTTAATCCTCAAACGTTAAGATTAGTCGTAGAGGATGATCGAATAAAGGTTGTTTCAAATAAAGAAGAAATCGGAATATATTGGGTAGCACAGCAACTCAAAGAAAGATTCCTTCAGAAAATTCCAAAACTTATTGTAGTCAAGGCTGAGGCTAGGATTAAGGATAACGGCCGGGAAGAATTTCATTTTAATGAAGCTTATTTATTAAAGGGTTTCAGCTTTGAATCTTTCAAAAATATGGTGAGCAAAGATATTATAACTGTGGATTTCAGGATGCACTTAAGAGAGAATGGCACGGTTAGGAATCACGGAACTGCTTTTAGGATAAGAAAAAGTAAGCTGGAAAAATGTTTTCAAGAACTTGTAAGGCTAGTTTAATTAGATATGTCAAAAAATAATTGGACCCAAAAAGAAGAAGTAAGCTGGAAAATATACTCAGTAACAGCATGGGAGAATTTTAGAAGCGGAACAAATCGTGAACGAGTTCAAGAATTAGATGGAATTTTTGTTTGCAATGAGGATATTTTAGAATACGGTAAAATAAAAAGGTTTTCTAAAATATTGGAGGAATTTAAAAAGATTCTATAATTTTTGTAGAATCACTATGCTTTCCTTTTGCATGGTTTCTTCGAGCTTTCCGGATACATTTGTCGGAGAGTTTTTTAGTGGCATGCGCTTATTAGGGATATTTCTCACTATCATATCTACAATTTGGAAGCCCAGATTTTCTCCCAATTCTGACACAATGAAGTCTGTAGGTAATTTTACTTTCTTGACCGTTCTATTACCAACAACAACGCAAAAGTACTTATATTTCTTTAATATCCGATGTGCTTGAATCATTGCTTTATTTAAATCAATGTAAAAGGCAAGTACTTCTTTTGCTCTTTTTAAATCACTTTCAGTTATTAGGGCCAAGGCTTTGGCTAGTGATTTAGAATTTAAATTATTTTCAATTTCAGAATCTACTATTCCACCCATAAGCTGTCGGTCTATCTGTAATTCATCATCTTTAAGCATATCAAGCCATTGAAGAGAAAGCCGAGAAAATTGTCCGTAGGCAACAGTCGTTCTGCTATCTCCGTAAGGAGGCGAAGTTACAATGCAATCAATTGACTCGTCATTTATTTCATATTTTTTTGTAGAATCGTTTTGGATAACTTTAGCCCATGTGCTATTGCCAACGTCATTATAAAATGCTTTCATTCCTTCAATGTTATTCTCGATACGTTTTCTAAAGTTTGTAATAACGTCTGGATCGTAATTCTTTAATTTTTCTGCTGGCATCCTAAATAATTTAAATTCTCCATTTCTCGAGTTTGAAGTATATCTGACAGTTTCACTAAAAGCAATTAGAAAAAAATCCCTAATATCTTTATTTTTAATATGGGCAATACATTTTTTTAGTCGCGTTAATTCGTAAATAACATTTTCTTTAAACCAAAAATCAATATTGAAAAAGCTAGGCAGTTCTTTTTTTTTAGATTTATAATCTTTTATCTCAAAGAGTAAAGAGAGAAATGTTTTTTCTAAGAGTTCTGGTTTTATTATGGTTGTTTTGACTTTTGCTAACAATACTGCAAGAGGGTTTAATTCAATACCATAAGCATTTCTGCCTAAAAGACGACTTTCAACTAATGCCGTTCCGCTTCCGCAAAAAATATCGCAGACAGTATCTCCTATTTGACTGCAATTTTGAATGATTCGCCTTGCTACTTGAGGAATAAACATCGCAGGGTAGTTATGGATTCCGTGAGTATATGGTTTAGTATCTTCTCCGCGGAAGTCCCAAGAATAGTCTATTCTTCTTTTCTTGACTTCAGGAGATTTTTCTATTTCGTTTTTGCCGCTATTTAGATTTCTTATAACGCTAACGACTCTTCCCCTTATTGTTAATTCTTTTGTGACTATTGGCGGAACATAAGGATTTGCTGACTTTAGCATGAATAAATCATTGCTAATATAAAATTTCTTAAGAGTCGCTTCGTTATTATTTATAATAGCTATAACGGTATCACCCTGTTCGGCAGTAGGTTGTTCACGAATGATTACAAAATCGCCATCGAAAATACCATCGTTGATCATACTGTTACCTTTTACTTTTAATACATAGTGTCTGCCGGATCTCGAAAGTAAGGATCTAGAAACAGTTACTGGTTCAGCATTTTCAATAGCTTCAATAGGGCTACCGGCGGCGATAGCCCCTAAGAGAGGCAGGGTTACTTGCTCTTTAATATCTTTCTTGCCATAAACATTTAGCGATCGCGGTTGGTTTTCCTCATTACCAAGATAATGCTTAGCTTTTAAAGCAGCGATATGCTCGTGAATTGTAGCGACTGAAGAAAGCTCAAAATGGCGGGCAATTTCTTCTAGAGAAGGAGAGTAGTCCTTATCCTTTATAAATTCTTGGATATAGTCCAGTATTTCTTTTTGTCTTTTGGTAAGCATTGTATTTTACTATACCCGAAAATAAACCGAAAGTCAAGAGTTTTTTGTTGACAGGTAAATATCACGTGATAAGATACAAACCATAGTACAAATATCTTTTATGCTGGCTAAGTGCCAGTTTACACAACCAGAAAGGAGGGTAGTAAAATGAGCGTTTTTATAGCGCGACATCTGAAATGCCCCCTGCCTTCTTGCATTAGGGCCCGAGCAAGCTGATGAATACGCTTATCAGAACTTGGATAATCTTAATGAAGAATCTCGTTGGGTTGTGGTAAAGAAGGTTTGGCATCTGGAGAGGTGTAAGCCTCCAACTGGAAGCGTTGGCTTTGCTTTAGGGGTTCGCAGAGATAAAAAGGCGGAGCATCGTCAAGGCGGCGGATAATCTTGATGGCGTATCAAAAAGACCCGCCGCTTAAACCTTCTATAAATTATATAACCTATGAAAAAATGCGTTAGACTACTTTATCATAGAGAATCATTTTTATTATCAATTTTACTAGTAGTTTTCATCCCAGATTTTGCATTAGGAATTAAGTTTTAATAGGAAAAGGAGCGCTAAAATCAA